>NZ_JADEWC010000019.1 GCF_015207825.1 Cyanobacterium stanieri LEGE 03274 | reverse complement strand
GAGTGAGGGTGATGGGGAGTGAGGGTGATGGGGAGTGAGGGTGATGGGGAGTGAGGGTGATGAGGGGTTTATTTTAATAAATATATTAATCATTTGACCTTTTATATTTATTGATTATTATTTGCAATTATTTACAAAGTTGGTTATAAAAGAGAAAAGAAATAAATGGTGTTCGTAATTATCGATTTATGCCATGTTTCTAGAAAATCCTTTAATAATAGTAATTACAGCAAAATGCCATGACTGTTGATACGGGAGTTCGACCTGTTGAGACTAGCCATTCGTTAGATAGTTTTGAAAGTCATCGTAATAGTAGAAAAAACCAATTGATAATAATGATTATTTGTGTCGCTCTACTATTGACTTTTTTTATTTCTTTGTCATCAGGCTCAGTTTCTCTTAGTTTTACGGAAATTTATCAAGCCCTTAGGGGTGAGGGAGCGCAAATAAATCAGGTAATTATTTGGGATTTGAGATTACCACGCATCCTCGCTGGTTTTGTGGTGGGGGCGGCCTTGGGTACTTCTGGGGCGTTGTTACAGGGAATGTTGCGCAATGCTTTGGCAACTCCTTTTTTGCTCGGTATTTCCGCAGGGGCGGGGTTGGTGGTGGTGGTGTTAATTACCCTGAATGTTTTTTTGTACATGATTCCCCTTGCTTCTTGGTTGGGGGCAATACTTACCACTGGTTTGGTTTATTCCCTCGCTAGAACTGGCAATGGCATCGGCGTAGAGCGTTTAATCTTGGGTGGAGTGGCGGTATCTTCTTTGTTTGGGGCGATCCAAACTACTTTACTCTTACTCTCGGATGATGGAAGGATTCAAAGGGCGCTTAATTGGATTGTGGGAAGTCTTAATGGACGGGGTTGGGGAGAGTTAACCCTTGCTAGTCCTTACATTTTAGGTGCGATCGCCCTTGCTTGTTTACTTGCTCGTTTTGTCAATGTCCTTAACCTCGGTGATGATTTGGCGGTGGGTTTGGGGATTCCCCTGGGGCGATCGCGCTTACTCATAGGTGGCACGGCTACCATGTTGGCGGCAGGGGCAGTGAGTATCGCAGGGTTAATCGGTTTTGTGGGCTTACTCGTACCCCATGCCATGCGCTTTTTATTCAAAAGCAACGATTATCGTCTTTTAATACCCATGTCTGCATTAGGGGGGGCGATGGTATTGTCTTGGGCTGACTTAATATCTCGCATCGGTGCGGTGGAATTACCCGTAGGCGCTGTTACCGCCCTCATTGGTTCACCCCTTTTCGTATGGCTATTGTACAGACGCTCTTTTTAAGATAATTTACTATGCCTCTAAATACTTATAACTTATATGGTGGTTACGGAAAAAGTGCCATTATCAAATCAATTGATCTCGATTTAGAAAGGGGAGAATGGCTTAGTTTAGTGGGTGCTAACGGCTCAGGAAAATCAACCCTCCTCAAACTTATCTGTCGCATTCTCAAACCCAGTCAGGGAAAAATTTTACTAGACAGTAAAGACATTCATAACCTTCCTCCCCAAACCGTAGCCAAAAAAATCGCTATCCTACCCCAACAGCAAACCATTCCCCAAGGCTTAACTGTTCGTCAGTTGGTAAGTTTGGGGCGTACCCCTCACCAATCATGGTATCAATGGGATTTGACAGGGGAAGACCAACAAGCGGTATATCAAGCCCTCCAAGAAACCGAATTAATGGCTTATGGCGATCGCCCTGTAAGCGAATTATCAGGAGGAGAAAGACAAAGAGCGTTTTTAGCCCTTGCCCTTGCTCAAAATCCCCAAGTATTATTACTCGATGAACCCACCACCTACCTTGATATTCATTATCAACTGCAACTATTAGAACTATTGAAAAAGTTGAATAAACAAGGTTTGACCATCATTACAGTTTTACACGAGATTAACCTAGCAGTGCGCTATAGCGATCGCCTAGCCCTCCTCAAACAAGGACAAATCTATCAAATCGGCGACATAGACACCGTCTTAACCCCCGAAAATATATCCGCCGTTTTTGACGTAGAAACGATCATTATCGATACCCCCATCGGTAAACAAATTTGTCCCCTTAGTACCTCTGTTCCTGCCTATGTTTAAAAATAGGGAATGGGGAATAGGCAATGGGCAATGGTTAAACAGTTAACCATCTTAAATTAAATATCTATTTTTATAATTTCAAGTCCCCCAGAATTGAGGGATTTAGGGGGCAAAACCTAACACTCATTGCTCCATAATCAGCCGATTTAGAAAAAACCCTAACACTCATTCCCCCCTTATTAAGGGGGGCTAGGGGGGATCTATTCAAACTATTTTTAAACCATCAAAAAAATGAACAAAACCCAACGACAAATAATAAAAAAATCTACTCTATTATCATTAACAATTCTTGCCATAACTAATCCCGTAGAAGCCCAAGAAACCAACATAACAAATCAACAGCAACCCCTAATGGTTGCCCAGAATAATAACAAAACCACCATTACAGGCATCCAAATAAACCCCCGAGAATCAGGAATCGAAATCACCATCAAAACCGATGACGGCACATCTCCCATTCCGTTGATTATGAACGAATCAGAGCAAGTAATCATCGACTTTGTAGATACTGCCCTCAACATTAACGGTGACAATCAATTTCAGGTAAATGACGTTAGCTCAGACATTAGTAACATTACCCTTAGCACCCTTGATAATACCACCGTCAGAATGGTAGTTACAGGCACTCAACAAACCCCGTTCGGTGAAATAGTACCCTCCCTCGATAACCTAGTTTTGAGCCTAACCACAGGGCAACGAAACACCGCTCAGAACATTTTTAACCAAGATGACATTACCATCACCATCACAGGTACACGAACCGCCCGAAGACTTCTTGACTCTGCCAATTCCATCACTGTTATCGACTCCCAACAAATCGAAAGACAACTAATTCAAAATATCCAAGACTTAGTCAGATATGAACCAGGAGTATCCGTAGGCAGATCCGCCAATCGTTTTGGTACTCAGGATTTTAACATTCGAGGTATTGACGGCAACCGAGTATTGTTACAAGTAGATGGTATTAGAATACCCGATAACTTTGTGGGTAGGGGTAGGGATTATTTTGATTTAGAAACCACCAAAAGGGTAGAGATTATCAAAGGGCCAGCTTCTGCTTTATACGGTAGTGATGCCATTGGCGGTGTAGTTTCTTTTATTACCAAAGACCCTCAAGACTATCTCGATGTTTTTGGTAATTCTTTTTATACCAGTGGGCAGATAGGTTATGATAGCCGAGATGAAAGCATTTCCCTCACGGGGGTGTTAGCAGGGGAAGACGAAGACGGAAAACTACAATTTTCCACGGTGTTTGGTTTTGGTAGTGGTTCAGAATTTAAAACCAGGGGAGATGCAACCCCTAACCCCCAAGACACTCAAGATTTAAGTCTGACGGCGAAATTAGTCTATAACTTTAATGAAAATAGTAGCCTTAAATTTACAGGGGAATTTTTGGATGAGGAAGTAGAAACCAACCTTCTTGATGAAGTGGGTAGAACACCTTTTAACCTTCGCCCCCCTAATATTGTATTTTTCGATCGCCAATTATCCGAAGCCACGGACACCCGTAAAAGAAACCGTTTCAGCCTCGACTATAACAGCACCAATCCCAGCCCTTCATGGTTAGATGCCATCAATGCCAAGATATATTATCAAGATGCCTTCATTCGAGAACAAAAAATATCGAGCGGTATCCAACAATCCTTTGGCATGGGGCCACCGAGATTCGCTCCTGTTACTAGAGATGAGATTAACGAGTTTTCCCAAGAAGTATTTGGCGGCGAAATTCAGTTACAAAGTGACTTTCAAACTTCTAGGGCATCCCATCGTTTAGTTTATGGTTTAGAATTATTCAACACAACTACTTCTCGCCCAAGGGATAATACCCTTATTTTTGCTGATGGTAGCACCAGTAAATTTGTTATTGGGGAGGAGTTTCCCAACAAGACTTTTCCTGATACCGACACTCTTCGCTTAGGGGTTTATATTCAAGATGAAATTGAAATGGGTAAATGGTCAATCATACCCGGTTTACGGTGGGATTATTTTAGTCTCAATGCTAATGAGGATGATGATTTTCGGCGTATTAATGTAGATAATTTTGAGGTGGAAAATCGTAATGACTCGGCTTTTTCTCCCAAAATTGGTGTGGTTTACAAGGCTACCCCAGAGTTATCTTTATATGGACAATATGCTAGAGGTTTTCGCAGTCCTCCTTATGATGATGCTAATATTGGTTTTACTAATTTTGCATTTCAATATGCGGTGTTACCCAATGCCGATTTAAGCCCTGAAACCAGTGATAGTTTTGAAATTGGGGTACGTGGTTCATATCCTCAAGTGGATTTTAGTTTAGCAGGGTTTTATAACAACTACAATAATTTTATCGATAATGTGGCTCTGGGCGATCGCCCTAGCGACGGATTCCAACAATTTCAGGCACAAAACATAGATAGTGCAGAAATCTATGGTGTAGAAGCAAGGGCAGAATATTTCTTTAACCCCACCAGACAAGACGGTTTTAGCTTAGTGGGTAGTCTCGCTTGGACTGAAGGTAATAATAACAGTAATAGTAACTCTGTACCACTAAATTCTATTGATCCCTTTCAAGCCGTAGTTGGTTTAAAGTATCGAGCACCCGAAGATAGATGGGGCTCAGAATTAGTAGGAACATTTGTTGGTGGCAAAACTAGAGTGGATGGAGATAATTTATTTCTCCCCGATGGTTATTTTTTACTAGATTTAATTGGCTACTATAATTTTTCTAAAAATGCCTCTTTAAACATTGGTTTATTTAACTTATTTGATCAAAAATATTTTGTTTGGTCAGATGTGCGAGGTACTACTATTGACAATGCCAATTTAGAACGTTTTGCACCTCCCGGATTCAACGCAGGAATTAACTTCCGACTACGTTTTTAATCTAGTTTTGATCATCATCTTGATGGGTTTTTAATAAATAGCTGTAGCAGTCTTAAATCATTTATGAGAAACTCACATGAAATTCCCCCCTTACCAAGGGGGGCTAGGGGGGATCTTATTTTCATCCATTATATAAAAATATCAAATTTACCTACAAAAAAACTATGAAAAATCAAATCACAAAATTACTACTATTATCCCTTTCTTTAATAACCATTACCGCCTGTAATAATTCCGAAAATATTACCTTGCAAGAGAATCAACAAGAAAGTATCAATACCGAATTAGAAACAGTTAATCAACCCCAAAAAATTGTTGCCCTAACCTCCCTCACTGCAGACATTATCTATCAACTAAACCCTGAAAAATTAGTAGGAATTCCAGGTAGTAGCCTAACCAGAAATGACCCCCGATTTGCAGATTATCCCACCGTCAGCGAAGGAAATACCCCCCCAGACTTAGAAAAAATAGTCGCCCTTGAGCCAGATTTGGTCATTGGTGCAGAGGGTTTTAGTGATCAAACCTTAGCAAAACTTGAAGAAGTGGGCATCAAAACCATTTCTACTAACGTCGATAGTTTAGAATCCTTAACCACATTAACTCAAAATATCGCCTCTATCATGGGGGAAAATGCTCAACCCCTATTACAAAATTATCAACGATGGATACCTCCTCAGATAAATGCTGATACTTCTGCTTTGGTTTTGGTAAGCCGTCAACCTATTCTCGCTCCTAATAAAAATAGTTGGGCAGGGGATTTATTAAATCAATTTCAATTTAATAATGTGGTAGCGGATTTACAGGGTAGCTCACAATTTGGAGGTTATGTAACCTTATCTCCTGAGAAAATTTTGGCAACTAATCCCGACATTATCATTTTAGTAGATCCAGGACAACAGGGCATAGAAGAACAAATGAAAGCAGAGTCTTTTTGGGGAGATTTACGGGCAGTAAAAGAAGATAAGGTTTATGTATTTGATTATTATGGGTTGGTGAATCCGGGTAATACGGTTAAGGTTGAGGAAACGGTTAATAAACTATCGGCTTTAATGGAAGAATAGATTTAAGAAAACCTCAGTTCGGGATAACAGTTGTCAGTATGGTTAGGTTGCAGGTTACAGGTTACAGGTTTAAAATACGACCAGCCTTTGTTAGTTCCTTGATGGAACTAAGTATCAGAAAATTAATTAACATTACAGTTTTTGTAAATTTCTTAACCTGATACCTTACACCCGATACCTGGCACCTTTACAAGACTATAAATTTTATCCCGAACTCAGGTTAAGAAAGAATAATGTTTTAAGCTATTTTTTTTCTACCTATAAAGTTTTAAGTAAAATGGTACAATAAAACGTACAAGAATCAAGTTAAACAGATATGGAAACCCTAAATGCTAGTAAAGCTAGATCTAATTTATTTCGTTTAGTGGAGCAAGTAAACCAAGACCATATACCGCGCATTATTACAAGTAAAAATGGTGACGCAGTATTGTTGTCAAAAGAAGATTGGGATAGTTTACAAGAAACTCTTTATTTACAGTCTATTTCAGGTTTAGTAGAATCCATAAAACAAACAGAATTAGAAGATGATTGGGTGTCGGAGGACGAGTTTTTGAGGGTATTGGATGGTGTGGAGGATTGAGTTTAGTCGCAGGGCTTTAAAAGATGCGAAGAAAATAAAATCAGCTAATCTCGATAATAACCTTAAACAATTACTTCAGATATTAAAAGATAATCCCTATGAACCACCGTACGAAAAATTATTGGGGAATCTAGGGGGTTATTATTCACGACGAATTAATATTAAACATCGTCTTGTTTATACTATTGATGAAAATAACAAAAAAGTCAAAGTGGTTTCTCTTTGGTCACATTATGAGTAATATCAAGTTCGGATAATTTGTTATAAATAGATTGTATCTTCGCAGCCTCACTGTGTTTGATTTGATGCCAATATTTTTTCAAGAATTTAATTTCAGTTGATTGATTTCGTCTAACTGATTTTGTCGATTAAATCTCTCCCAAGTGATTCCGTTAACGTCTGTTTCTTGACTAAATTCTTGAGCGGTGGAATCTTGCCACCCTAGATGTCTTAAACTACCCGAGGGAACATTTTTATCTACCCTGACAGAAAAGTTTATGCTTTCTGTTTCCCAAAGGGCGTATTGATTTTCAATAACTATAATCGGTGAAGCGGATAAACGTTTATTATAGTCTTTAATGCTTTCAGGGAGGTTATCTGTTGAAATGGCGATATGAATTTTTTTTGACATTTTATATCTATGTTTTGATGGATTTATTTTATGAAAAAATATTATATTTTGGGATTTGTTTTCCTAACTTATTTTAGTCCATTTTTTTACTCTCATTTATGGGCGGTAAAGGCACAAGAATCATCGGTGGAGAGTTTGGAGGAGAATGTTTTTTTTGCTGATGTGGTGGTGCGTGGAAAGCCCATCTTTCAGGTGGGGGGTTTGGCGAATATCACGGCCACGGAAAGGGCTAGAACGATAAATCGTCGTATTGCCAGTTTATTGAGTCAATCCAATTCTTTTAATTCGGTGGAAGTCACGGTTAATGGTGATGGTAGTAGTGCTTTATTGAGGGTTAATAATCGAGTTTTGATGACTGTTACGACTCAAGATGCCCTTGATTTTAATGTGTCGGTGTCGGAATTGGCAGGGTTATGGGCTGAGGATTTGAATGAGAATTTGAGTCAGCCTAGTTTGGTGGTGGATGTGGCTCAAAGATTAGATGTTACTATTCAAGGTTTGGTTAGGGATACCATTAACAATTTACCTTCCTTGGTGGGGGCTTTGATTGTCATTATTTTTACTTGGTTGGTGGCTGTGGGGGTGAAAAATATTGCTTTTGTATGGGCGGAAAAGACTGAGGGCGATCGCAGCACAGAAATACTCATAAGTCGTCTGTGTTATGGAGGAGTATGGATTGTCGGTAGTGTGATTAGTTTAGGGATTTTAGGCTTAGATTTTGGATTATTATTGGGTACTTTGGGTTTAACCAGTGTGGCCATTGGTTTTAGCCTTAAGGATGTTTTGGGTAACTATATTTCGGGGGTTATCTTACTGGCGGCGCGTCCATTTCGTATCAATGATCAAGTTGTCATTAGTGATTATGAAGGTACCATTACCCAAATTCAATTGAGGGCGATTACTTTACAAACCTATGATGGGCGCTTGGTTTATATTCCTAATCAACAGGTTTTCCAAAGTAGTATCGTTAATATTACCGCTTCTCCTTTTCGCCGTAGCAGTATCGTTTTTGGTGTTGATGACAGTGGAGATTTGAACCTAGTAAAGCAAATTATTCGGGAAACGGTAGTTAATATTGTGGGGGTGGAATCAGAGCGAAAAATAATGATTTTGGTGAAGGAATTAATCCCTAGTACCGTTAATATTGAAGTCTTATTTTGGGTTAATTCTCGCCGTCAATCTTTTTTACAAGTAACTTCGGATGTCTGTCAGGGGATTAAGGAAGCCTTGGAAAAGGCAAACATTGAAACCCCCACGAATAGCTATGTCATTACTGTGGATAACCCTTCTATTTTAGATGGTGGTTTGCATCCAACGGATACAGTCTCTTAATTCTTGTTGCATAATTTCGGGGGAGGCGTGATGTCTTCTACCATGGCCTGGTAATAGCCATGAAAAGGAGTATTCGGTTAGTGTTTCGGTGGATTTTACCAATGTTTCCCAAGAGTACCAGCAATGATTTTTAAAGGCGATAATGGTATTTAATTGATCTGACCATGCTAGGTGATCTCCTGTAAAGAAGAATTTATTTTTGTATAACATGATGGTATGTCCTTGGGTATGCCCTGGTACGGGAATGATGGTAATGTCTGGGGTAAATTGTAGTGGTTGATCTATATCTAAGGGAATCTCTATATTTTTGGTTTCTTTGGTGATTTCGTCACGGTGTAAAAGGCGATCGCACTTAAAATATTCATGAAACTTTTGATGATCGGCAATATCATCTCTATGGGTAAGATACATATATCTTACTCCCCCCATCTCTTCTAGTTTTTTCACCAATGCAGGATTAAAACGAGGGGAATCAACCAAAATATTACCCTCCTCCCGTTGGATAAAATAGGAAGCCGCCGCAAAAGATTTGGGAGAATGATAACCACAATGATAGACATTTTCATCAACCAAAATAGGGAAAGTATCTTCCGCTTCTTTAATTTTGTCCGAAGACATGACAACGCCGATGGAATTAGTAGGACAAGACAACAACGCCTGTAGGGCTTTTATTTTTTCCTGCACATTAGAAGGTTGATGATATACCGCCGACTGTTGTCCAAACCTTGAAAAAGTTGATTTTGCCATCCAACGACAAGTATCACAATCAATACAACTACTATCTACATAAAAATTACCTGAGACATTTTCTTCTCGTTTTTCCGTTAAAGACGCCATAATTTTAGCCTTGAGTGCTACTATTCCAGTCTAACTCACCCAAATCCAATGTCATATCCATGTGCAAACCCCCTCTAGGATAATAGATTATGAAAAATAGTCTGACCATTGCCTGTTCCCTGTTCCCCATTCCCTGCCTTGACCAGAAAATGTAATTCTGAGCTTCAGATAATATAAGTAAACCTAATATTTGTAATAACCATAAAATAAATTTAGGAAAAAATGTAAAGAAATGTATAGAAAATAATGTTTTAGAATCAATGAGCCGTAATTATGGGAGTATTAATGCCTATAAAGCACTAATCAAGGGGAAAAATAAGATTAGTTAAATTAATAAAAATAAGAATAAAAATTAATCGAAAAAAAAAAATTTTTGTCAAGACAGATGATCCCTCTCGTGATAAGATTGAAACTCGAAAAGCGAAAACCTAAAAACTAACTTCTATTTTTAGAGGTTGTTAAGAATAAAGCTATAAAGAAAATTTATATATTTGGAGGATGCCACTAATGGCACAAGCTGGATTTAAAGCTGGTGTTCAGGACTATCGTTTAACTTACTATACCCCTGATTACACCCCTAAAGATACCGATTTATTAGCCTGTTTTAGAATGACTCCCCAACCAGGAGTTCCCCCCGAAGAATGTGCGGCTGCGGTAGCAGCGGAATCTTCCACTGGTACTTGGACCACCGTATGGACTGACGGCTTAACCGACTTGGATCGTTACAAAGGTCGTTGCTACAATGTTGAGCCCGTACCTGGTGAAGATAATCAATACTTCTGTTTCGTTGCTTATCCTTTAGATCTTTTTGAAGAAGGTTCTGTAACCAACGTATTAACCTCTTTGGTTGGTAACGTATTCGGATTCAAAGCTCTTCGTGCTTTACGTTTAGAAGACATCCGTTTCCCCGTTGCTTTAATTAAAACCTACCAAGGTCCTCCTCACGGTATCACCGTAGAGCGTGACTTATTAAACAAATATGGTCGTCCTCTCTTAGGTTGTACCATTAAGCCTAAATTAGGTTTATCTGCTAAAAACTATGGTCGTGCGGTTTATGAATGTCTCCGTGGTGGTTTAGACTTCACCAAAGATGACGAAAACATCAACTCTCAGCCTTTCATGCGTTGGAGAGATCGTTTCTTATTCGTTCAAGAGGCGATCGAAAAAGCTCAAGCTGAAACCAACGAAATCAAAGGTCACTACCTCAACGTTACTGCTGGTACTTGTGAAGAGATGATGAAACGTGCTGAATTCGCTAAAGAAATCGGTACTCCTATCATCATGCACGACTTCTTAACTGGTGGTTTCACCGCAAACACCACCCTTGCTAAATGGTGTCGTGACAATGGCGTATTATTACACATCCACCGTGCGATGCACGCTGTAATCGACCGTCAGAAAAACCATGGTATCCACTTCCGTGTTTTAGCTAAGTGTCTCCGTCTTTCTGGTGGTGACCACTTACACTCTGGTACTGTTGTAGGTAAATTAGAGGGCGATCGCGCTGGTACTTTAGGTTTCGTTGACTTAATGCGCGAAGACTATGTAGAAGAAGATCGTTCTCGTGGTGTATTCTTCACCCAAGACTACGCATCTTTACCCGGAACCATGCCTGTGGCTTCTGGTGGTATCCACGTATGGCATATGCCCGCCCTCGTTGAAATCTTCGGCGATGATTCTTGTTTACAGTTCGGTGGTGGTACCTTAGGACACCCTTGGGGTAACGCACCTGGTGCAACCGCTAACCGTGTAGCCTTAGAAGCCTGTGTTCAAGCCCGTAACGAAGGTCGTTCTCTCGCCCGTGAAGGTAATGACGTAATCCGTGAGGCTTGTCGTTGGAGTCCTGAACTTGCTGCGGCTTGTGAACTCTGGAAAGAAATCAAGTTCGAGTTTGACACCGTTGACACTCTCTAAATTTCACTAATTTGGGGTCAGAATGCGAGGAGAAATAAAAAACAGTAATCAATGAACAATAATTCTCAGCATAATAGGAATAATTAAGTAATTGATCTAACTAACAAAATTTATTATCCCGATTCTGATTCACCTAAGGGATTTATCCCAGAGAAATTTATGTCCTATAAACAAACGGTAAAAGATACAGCGAAAGTTCTGCAAAACTATCTTACCTATCAGGCACTAAAGCTGATTATAGAACAACTTACCGAAACTAACCCCTGTTTAGCGATTTGGTTAAGGGAATTTTCCGCAAGTCATTCCATTCAAGATAGTGATCATTATCTTCAGGCTTTGGTCAAGGAAAATAAAGAGTTAGTTTTGCGTATCTTGACGGTAAGAAAAGACATTGCCGAACAAACGGTGGAGTTTTTGCCAGAAATGGTAAGAACAAATATGGAGCAATCTAATATGGAACATCGTCGCTATCTTTTAGAACGTTTGACTCAAACTCAGTCTTCATCTTTGGATGAAACAATCATAGATACCGAATCAAATCAATCAGAAAACAAGGAAGAATAAACCATGCAAACTTTACCTAAAGAGCGTCGTTACGAAACTCTCTCTTATTTACCCCCTTTAACCGATCAACAAATCGTTAAACAAGTTCAATACTTATTAGATCAAGGATTTATTCCTGCGGTAGAATTTGAAAAAGATCCTCAACCCAATGATCACCACTGGACTCTTTGGAAGTTGCCTTTATTCAATGCTTTCTCTGCTCAAGATGTATTAAACGAAGTTCGTGAGTGTAAAGGTCAATATTCTGATTCTTTCATCAGAGTTATCGGCTTTGATAACCTTAAACAGTGTCAAACCATGAGTTTCATCGTTCACAAACCTAACACCACCCGTTTCTAGGTTGTTGATGACAAATTGATTTTTAAACCCTCCTTTGCGGGGGTTTTTTTGTGCTTTTAATTATTTTTTCTCTTTTCTATAATGAGCAAATCGAGACTTTTAATCCAAAATTTAGGTGTTATGCCCTATCAACACGCATGGAATTTACAGAAAAAAATGGTACAAGAAAGGTTAGATGATCCTAATTTGCAGGATGTTTTATTGGTGGTGGAACATCCCTCTGTTTACACCTTGGGGACGGGGTCAACGGTGGATAACCTCAAATTTGACTTGAATGAGTTTTCAGGGGAGTTATTTCGCACAGAAAGAGGAGGAGAGGTGACATATCATTGTAGGGGACAGGTTGTGGTCTATCCTATTTTAAATTTACGGCATCATCAACAGGATTTACATTGGTATTTACGACAGTTGGAGGAGGTAGTTATTAGGTTATTAAGGTTATATGGAATTGAGGGTAAGAGAATTGAGGGTTTGACGGGGGTTTGGGTTGATGGGCAGAAGATAAGTGCGATGGGTATTAAGGTTAAAAGATGGGTGACGATGCACGGTTTGGCGTTAAATGTGAGTTGTGACTTGTCGGGGTTTGAGAGAATTATTCCCTGTGGGATTCGAGATAAATCCGTGACGAGGTTGATAGATTTTGTGGATGATGTGGAGCTTGAGAAGGTGAAAAAAGAAATGGTGATGATGTTTGTGCAGGTATTTGGTTATGATGCAAATCTTGAGAATAGCTAAAGATTTGCGCATTTTGGGAGAGAAGGGGTTATGATCGATTAAGATTAAACACCAAATAAAGTAGATATTTATGGCATCTTCAGAGGCAGTAAAAAAATATTTGGCTTATTGGTTTCAATTACAAAAACCAGTAATCATTGCCCGTCAAAATAAAGCCATTCTACCTCAAAAGGTGATTATGGGCGATCGCTACAGTGTGGAATTTGAGAGGTGTTGGAATCTAGTTTCCGATCCTGCTACGGGAGATTGTTATGTACAAGGTACAACCCAAACCATCCAAGAGTTGTTATCGTCAAAATGGAATATTAGTGACTGCGCCCGCTGCACCATGCCTGTGCCAATTATAGAAGTTGGATCTCAGGAGTCTAGCTGTGTGTGTAATGATTTGGATAATTGGCCGAATAATGAGTTACCTTCTCCTAGGCAACCTATTGAAAACGGTAAAGCCTTAAAAGATATTCACCGCCGTTTAAATCGTACCTCTCAGTCTTTTTAGGTTTTGGGTGTTGCGGATGATTTTATACATGATTTCTATTAGCATCAATTACCATGTCATTAATCCAGCGCCCCTTAATTTACTCTACATTCTCTCCTATCTTCGTTGATACGCTGTTGTAATCTATCAGTTATTCCCAAAATAGCATCTTCATAAAGACGATCAAATTCTCGACGAAAATGTTCAGCAATAATAGTATTATCAATAATTAACAAACTTTCATCGTTATTATAGTTAGCGGCTGCTGACCAATTATGAGAACCCGTAATAACAATTTTATTATCAATTAAAGCAAACTTATGATGTAATTTGTCACCCCGTTCAATGTTCGGAATACCCACCGTATCTAAAGGATTTTTCCATGGGTTATTATCATCATAATACTGACAATTATTACTTAATTCTACCCCTAATAGGTCTAGTCCTTCACTATAATATCTATAGGCAAAAAGAGGGTCAATTAATGCTCTGATTTGAGTACCTTTTAAATTTTGATTTTCAAGGCTATTAGATAAAGGTTGTTTGCTGAAAACAAAGAGAGCTAAATCAATGGATTCAGTAGCTTGATTTAAGGTTTTATCTATTAATCCATTAGTTGTGTTTTCCCATGGTTGACTACGGGAAGTAGGAGAAAATTTGACAGTTATTTGACTGTCTCCTATGGTTAAATTTTGACTAGGACGATAAGGCTTTTGTAGTCCAAATAAACTATCTTTTTTATTATTAACTCCATCTCCCCACATATAATTAAATTCTTCTGTGAAAATTATAGCTAAAGGGGCGTTATCTATTACCAATAGATGATTAGCATTACCCCTTGTATTTTCATTTTCTAAGTCTCCATGGGTACCACTAACAGTAAAATTGGCAGATCCTGTCACCAGTTTTTTATTATCAATTATCATAAATTTATGGTGCATTAAACCACTACCTTTACTGCCATCTTCTGTATCGTCTATGATGGCAACATTATTTTTTTTTAATATAGCTAAACCATGATCTGGTCCTAAATTATTGATATTTAAATTATAGTTATTTTCGATAATAATTCTGACTTGTTTTCCTGCTTGGTGTTGTGTAACAACGGCTCTTGCTAAGTCTGGTAAGTTAAGTTCTTGGACGGCAATATCGATGGTTTTTTCTGCACTATTAACCGCTTCTATTAAAATCTTTTCTAAATTATCTCCTGCACGAATAATGGGACGATAAGGCTCGTTATATTCTTCTTGTTGATTATGGTTAAAATAGACTTGAATATTAACATCTTGGGGAAGAGGTGAAGAATTATTTATCGGTATAATTGATAATTCATTTTGACAACCATAAAGTATTAACGAAAAAGGTAATATGACTGTCAGTATATTGTTGATTTTCATCTGATGGAAAGCTGAGATACTTTCATTATTAAATCATAGTTTGTGATTATCTTTTTTTGTTTCTTTTTCTATGTTGTGATGTTTTATTTGCTTTCCGTAATTAATGATAAATTTAAAATATTTTGTATTGACTAAAGCTCCTTCATAGGGTTTAATATAATTAGGTTGTTAATAATCAAAATCTATATAAATAAAATATGCACAAAAAACTCCATCATATTAAAAGTATATCATAATAAGGGGAATTATTTTTAATAAGATTAGAAAAAAATTAACGATAGCGAGAAAGAATAAGATTCGCAATAGAAAGTAGTAGAATAGCCACAAATAAGACTAAACCCATGGCACTAGCGTAATTTATATCTAAATCTTGAAAAGCCTTTTCATAGATATAGTAAACAATAGTTTTTGAGCTGTTTCTTGGCCCACCTTGGGTTAATAAAAATACTTCCTCAAACACTTTGGTAGCACTGAGAGCAGAAATCACCGCCACAAGAAAAATATAAGGTTTCATCAGAGGAATGGTAATATCAAAATGTTTTTGCCAACCGTCTGAGCCATCAATGGCACCGGCTTCGTATAATTCAGGAGATATACTTTGTAAACCAGCCAGATAAATGACCATATAATAACCCAATCCTTTCCAGATAGTAACTACCATAACACTCCAAATCGCCCAATCAGGGCTTGTTAACCATGGTAAACCAGAGGAAAAACCTAATCCTAACCAAATCTGGTTTAAAATGCCATTTGACCAATATAATGCCCTCCAAGCAATTCCTGCCACTACCATGGATATTACGACGGGGGTATAGTAGGCGGCACGAAACCAGTTGATGCCTTTTAATTTTTGGTTAACGGCGATCGCCAGGAATAGTGGTAAAATAACTAATGCAGGTACTACCCCTACCATGTAAAGAAGACTATTCAATAAGGTTTTTTTGAATAATTCATCTTGGATTAATAGTTGAAAATTTTCTAAGCCAACCCATTGGGGGGGTTGAGTTAAGTCGTAGCCATAGCTAGAAAAACTAAGACTAAAGGCTTGAATGGCGGGATAAAAAACAATAAGGGTAAGAATAATAAGGGCTGGGGCTAAAAACAGAAATGGCTTTAATTTTTGCCCGACAATGTTGATCATATTTTCACTAATTAGGTATTAGATGTTAGGTGTTGTTAAATTTATGATTTCAGTGGAAGTTGGCTAAGGAAAATAATCATAATTTTTAATATGATTAAATGCTTATTCTATTTCATTTTTTATGTTACGTTGTCTGTAATGCTTATGGTTAATCATTAATTTTTAACAATGTTTAATTATAATAAAAAGTCGGTTAAAACTTCATCAGGTTCATCTTCAAATTCATCATCCCAATTATCATTATTGGTTTCTGTGTTATCTTCTTTAACTACTTTGGTTTGTAGGGTAGCTACTAATTTTTCTAATATGTCTAGTTTGGTGGTAATTCTTTCAATTTGATGGTCTTTTTTTTCTAATACTTCTAACCGTTGGCTAAGTTTTTGATATTTTTCTAAAATTTGCTTATTTTCTGATAGATGTTGGGTATTAGATAAATAATTACCGATTATATCTATAACTAATTGTTCGATATTTTTTTCTTTCTCGACGGCAATGTTATCTAGTTTTTCTAACCATTCATCGGGAATGTTTAAGTAGAGATTTGCGGTTTGTAGATTTAATTCTTGAGTCATAGTTTTAATAGATTGTTAATAATAAAAAAATAATAGAGATGTACATTAATTGAGTCAATTTTTGATAAATAATGCTCAGATTAGTGATAATTTATTGCTAAATATTTACATAAAATTGATTTAAAGTTTAATTTTAAACATTAGGGGAAGATTATTTCAAGGCATGGTGATTAGAATATAATGGGATAGTACAGTTTTTAGTTAAAGACGGAATGAGCAAAGAAAAAGTAGAAAAACTAAAAAATATTTTCGCCACCATGGATAGGGCTTTAATTGCTTATTCTGGGGGAATCGATAGTACCTTAGTTGCAAAAGTTGCTTATGATGTCTTAGGAGACAAAGCCCTTGCTATTACTGCGGTATCTCCTTCTTTGTTACCAGAAGAATTAGACGAAGCCCAATACCAAGCCCAGTTAATTGGTATTAATCACGAAATGATTATCACTGAGGAAATGGATAACCCTAACTATACCTCAAATCCTGTTAATCGTTGTTATTTTTGTAAAAGTGAATTACATGATAAGTTAAGGGCGATCGCCCTTAAAAGGGGTTATCCTTATGTAATAGACGGGGTAAACTATGACGACTTACAAGACTATCGCCCCGGTATTGAAGCGGCTAAAGAAAGAAAAGTGCGATCGCCATTAGCCGAAATAAGTATATCAAAAATAGAAGTAAGAGAGATCACAAAATTACTCAACCTACCATGGTGGGATAAACCGTCTCAACCCTGTTTATCCTCAAGGTTTCCCTACGGAGAAGAAATAACCGTTGATAAACTCCATCGTGTCGGTAGGGCAGAAATTTATTTACGTAACCTAGGCTATCTCAATTTAAGGGTAAGATCCCAAGGAGATACCGCTAAAATTGAACTATTACCCCAAGAAATAGCAAAATTCGTTAATGAAGTTGACTTACCCACATTAGTCAATGACTTTCAAAAATTAGGTTTTACCTACGTTACCCTAGACTTAGAGGGGTATCGCAGTGGAAAACTAAACCAAGTTATCAATAAATCTCCATCTGATAACCTCGCCTTACGGTAGTATGTAAACAACTAGACAAAAAACACCCTTATCATCATCAAGCCAGTGAAAGCAGAATATTGGATAAAAAAACTTAACCTACAAAAACATCCAGAAGGAGGATATTACCGAGAAACCTATCGTAGCGACGATACAATTAGCAATAACGGTTTATCAAATCGTGCCACCCAACCAAGAAATTGTTCAACCGCCATTTATTATCTCCTCTCAGGAAAAGAATTTTCCGCCTTTCACCGTCTCAAAAGTGATGAAATATTCCATTTTTATAGTGGCGCACCATTACAAGTCCATATTCTCACCCAATCAGGGGCATATAAATCCATACTCCTAGGAGATACAGAAGCAGAAAACCCCACCTTTCAATTAATTATCAATCAAGGAGATTGGTTTGCCTCAGAAGTCAGTCAAGCTAACTCTTATAGTTTAATAGGTTGCACCGTATCTCCAGGATTTGACTTTACCGACTTTGAATTAGCTACCTCGGAAAAATTAATTAATCAATATCCTCACCATCAACAATTAATTAAACGATTAACAATTCATTCAACATAAGATATAAAAAATTTCTAAGTAAGTTAAACATTAATTCATGGATAATAGTAAGATAAAAAAGTAAAATTTTCAAAATTTAACCTTAGAGAGATAATCAAATAAAGCTAATACAACTTATGAAAAAACCCTCTGGGAAATATATTAATAAAAAAGATTCCTTTATCCATAATAATAACCCTCTTAACCCATAAAACCTTGTCTATTAAGAAAAGCAAAAAAAGTAACTAAAACAACTTTACATTGACAAAAACGCCATCAAATTTTATAATAACATTTACTTTTTGAAAAGGTATAAATATTATCAATTTAAGATAAATAGAGGATAAAAAAATGGATGGAAACTATCAAAGCTATATTAACAGAGTGGTGCAAATGACAGCCCCAATCAATTATGAACAACAAATAAAAAACATTCAATCATCACCCAAGTTTAGTGGACAAAAACCAGTGAACTTTCCTGGATATACTATTATCACTCCCCCCCATGGGGAATCTAACCATAATCAAGAATTTTATAAAAAGTTAGCCCATACTCAAAGGCAGTTAGTGGAAGGATTAGGGGCGGATTTTTTTGTTGCTTTACCCGCAGATAGTTTTCATATAACTTTAGCCGATTTAATTTGGGATGATATTTATTTAAACGCAGTCAAAGATAAACCCAATTTTGACCAACTATTAATCAGTAAAATTGAGAATATTTTTAAAGATTATAAAACCGTTTATAAGGAATCAAAACCCTTTGAATTTGATGTATTAGGAATATCCATTTTTCCCCGTGCTATTGCGGTTTGTTTAGCACCTACAGAGAAGTTTTATGAATCAATAATAAAACTACGTCAACTCATTTATCAAGATGAAGAAATCGTAGATTTAGGCATTGAGCAAAATTACGAGTTTGCCGCCCACGTTACCCTTGGTTATTTTGGTGATGTGTCCGATGATTTCGACTATCATAAAGTCCAATCCGTAGTGACAGAAATTAATGACCAATGGTTAGAAAATTCCCCTTCTAATTTTATTGTAGAACAATTTGAACTCAGAAAATTCACTGATATGACTAATTTTATTCGTCAAGATGATTGGGCGATGATGAAGCTATACTAAATCTGATTAGTAAATTTTCCCATCACCTGTATCAAGCCTTGAAGACTATTTGTCATCCTTGTTCTTGTTAATTCTCAACTCCACCGAGTCTCCGTGGGAAGGTAAACCCTCCGCCTGTGTTAAAGCCATTATGGCATCAGATACACCATGCAAGGCTTCTGGACTATATTCAATTAAGCTCGAATACTTCATAAAAGTTTCAACCCCCAAGGCAGAAGCGTAACGAGCGGCCCCTGAGGTGGGTAGGGTGTGGTTTGGTCCGGCTAAATAATCTCCCACCGCTTCGGGGGTGGAATTACCCAAGAAAATAGCCCCTGCATGGCGGATATGGGTGATTAATTCCCATGGTTCTTCTACTTCTAATTCTAGGTGTTCTGGGGCAAAAAGATTAGAAAATTCTGCTGCTTGTTCGAGGTTGTCTGTAACGATGATAACACCGTAATGGGCGATCGCCTTTTCCGTCAATACCTTACGGGGGTGATTTTCCAACTGCTTAACTACCTCCTCCTGTACCGCTTCGGCTAGGGGTAGATAATTGGTAATCAAAATAGCGGCCGCCAAAGGATCATGCTCTGCCTGGGCGAGTAAATCAGCGGCTACATGGGCTGGATTTGCCTGTTTATCGGCGATAACTAACACCTCACTAGGCCCGGCTAAGGAATCGATGCCCACAGTGCCAAATACCTCTTTTTTAGCGAGGGTAACAAATATATTACCAGGGCCTGTGATGACATCCACATTAGGAATGGTTTCTGTGCCATAGGCCAAGGCGGCCACCGCTTGAGCGCCCCCTACCCGATAAATTTCCGTAACCCCTGCTTCACTAGCGGCCACTAGCACCGCAGGATTAATTTTGCCTCCTTCACTGGGGGGAGTCACCATGACAATGCGAGGCACTTTTGCCACCTTGGCAGGAATGGCATTCATTAACACCGTACTCGGATAAGAAGCCCTTCCTCCTGGGACATATAATCCGGCCCTATCCACGGGGGTATAACGTCGCCCTAAAACCACCCCATCACGGGGAAAACTGACCCAAGATTTAGGCAGTCTTTGGGCGTGGAAAGCCTCAATTTGCTTGGCTGCTAACTTAATGGCTGAGAGTAAACCCCTGGAAATTTGTTGATAAGCTGCATCAATTTCCGCACCGCTAACCTTAAGGTTACTTTCGTTGATAGTCTGTCGGTCAAACTTCTGAGTATAATCAAACAAGGCTTGATTTCCGTGGCTTCTCACCGTCGCAATGATTTCTTTAACAATGGACTCTTGGATATGAGTTTCATCGTTATGGGTGCGATTTTCAATTCTTTTTAGCTCTTGTTTTGCTTCACCTTTATCTGTGATTATTCTCAGCATTTGTAATATATCAAACGGTGTACCTTACAATATATGTCTTATGATAACAATGTTATTGGGCAATTTGTCGTCCATCCTGAAAAATTCACCCTAAAATATTAAATCATGTAACTGTTGTCTAGCTTTCATGTTCAACAAAATTTTTCGCTATACAAAACGTTCCCTTGCCCGTAGTGCCGAAAATTCCCTTGAATCAGCTTATCAAGCTGCATTGACCATTAAAAATATTGAAATTGAGCATTTTCAAGGAAAAAAAATATCTTCCCAAAATAAAACCCATAGTGAAAGAGTTTTTGATTATTTTCAAGGGGAATTGCATAGTAATTTAAGGGCGATCGATCTCAAATTAAGTCAATTTAAAACCAGTCAATATTTTAATAATTTAGTTTCTAGTAATTCTAAGCAAAATCATCTTCATGAAAATAATTATATTACCCTTAGTCAATCATTAATCATTGAAAAGCTAAACTTCATTGACCAAATAGTTAGTAAATATAAACAAGAGTCAGACATCAATGCTCAAAAAGTATCTAACCTTGTTAAAGAGACAAAAAATCCCATCATTGATATTGCGGCAGGGGAAGATAAAAAACTAGAAACCGTCTCAGATAAAACCAGTGTTTTGCCCCGTTCTTTTTTAAGAACATTGGGTAAAATAAAAGACGAAATTAACCCCGATTCTAAGGATACAGAAGAAGAATTAATTATTCGTTTTCGTCGTTCTAAATATAAAACAGCTGTATCAGTTAAGTTTCTTTTATTATTAATAATAATTCCAATTTTAGTTCACAATATTAGTAAAATAGTAATCGGTAAAGCATTTGTAGATCCTTATTTTGCCAACCATCAAGAAATAGTTTTTATTAATGAAGATTTACAAGAAGAAGCGCTCAATGAATTAAGAATTTTTGAGGAAAATATCGAACTTAAAACCATGATTGGTTTAATACCTCAATTATCTCCTGAAGAAAGGGAAAGCACTATCCAAGAAAAAGCTCAGGAAGTAGCCCAAAGTTATCGTCGCCAAAGTTCTAATGCTATCAAAAATATTTTCTCTGATATACTTGCTTTTTTAGCTTTTGCCATTATTCTTGTGTCTAGCCGTCAAGAATTACAGGTTTTAAAATCATTTTTGGACGAATTAATTTATGGTTTAAGTGATTCGGCTAAGGCATTTTTAATTATTCTTTTTACTGATATATTTGTTGGTTTCCACTCCCCCCATGGTTGGGAAATAGTCTTGGAAAGTGTGGCCCATCATTTTGGGTTGGCGGAAAATCGGGATTTTAATTTTTTGTTTATTGCCACCTTTCCTGTAATTCTTGATACGGTGTTAAAGTATTGGATTTTCCGTTACCTTAATCGTATTTCTCCTTCGGCGGTGGCTACCTATAAGAATATGAATGAGTCGTAATCAAAAGTTAAGCAACAGGAAAGCTGAAAAAAAATAACGAAGAAGTGATCAGGAGTTGTAAAATATTTTATTATTGAACATAGAAAGCGCAAGTGGCGGAATTGGTAGACGCGCTAGATTCAGATTCTAGTGTTCTTACGAACTTCCGGGTTCAAGTCCCGGTTTGCGCATTTTTTTTGTGGGTGAATTGGATCAAAGTAACATAATGTTAAGGTGATCTAGTAGAATGTTAAACAATAGTGTAAAAAGCAGACCAATCAGGAAATATAGAATCAAGCAATATGTCAGGCGATTACTACCAAATCCTCGGAGTTTCCCGCGATGCGACCAAACAAGAAATAAAGAGAGCTTATCGGCAACAAGCAAGAAAATATCATCCCGATGTTAATAAAGAGCCGGGGGCGGAAGATAAGTTCAAGGAGATAAATAAGGCCTATGAAGTGCTTTCTGAGCCAGAAACAAAAGCCCGTTATGATCGTTTTGGAGAAGCAGGAGTAAGCGGAGCTGGGGCTTCAGGCTTTGATCCTAGTGATATGGGCGGTTTTGCCGATATATTTGAAACCTTTTTTGGCGGTGGTTTTGGCGGTGGTGGTGCGACTACGGGCGCTCGTCGTCGTGGCCCGGCTAGGGGTGATGATTTAAGATTAGATTTAAGATTAAAATTCCGTGAAGCCGTTTTTGGGGGTGAGAAAGAAATTAAAATTCCCCATTTAGAAACTTGTCAAGTGTGTGATGGTAGTGGAGCGAAAAAGGGTAGTGGGGTAAAAACCTGTCCTACTTGTAATGGGGCTGGGCAAGTACGCCGTGCCACTCGTACTCCTTTTGGGAGTTTTGCTCAGGTGACGGTATGTCCTACTTGTAATGGGGAAGGGCAAATTATTGAGGAAAAATGTGAGTCTTGCGGTGGACAGGGTAGAAAACAGCAAAACAAGAAACTTAAGATTACTATTCCTGCGGGGGTAGATAATGGCACTCGTCTGAGGGTGACGGGGGAAGGTGATGCTGGTACTCGTGGGGGGCCGGCTGGAGATCTTTATGTTTATCTCTCGGTGGAAACTGATAGTCAGTTTAAGCGAGAGGGTAATAATATTTATTCGGAGATTACCATCAGTTATTTACAGGCAATTTTGGGTTGTCGTCTCAAGGTGGCTACCATTGATGGTGAAGAAGAAGTTGCTATTTCGGCTGGGTTACAGCCTGATACGGTGATTACTCTGCGTGATAAGGGTGTTCCTAAGTTGGGTAATTCTGTTAGTCGTGGCGATCAGTTAATAACTGTTCATGTGGAAATTCCCACAAAAATTAATTCGGAGGAGCGAGAGTTATTGGAAAAACTGGCTCAGATTAAGGGAGATCATACTTCAAAAGGAGGTTTTGAGGGTTTCTTGGAAAGTATTTTCCATAAAAAATAGTTAACTTTTTTAATCCTGGTGGGCATTGCCCACCACATCATCATTTTGGGAATCATGGGCGATTAACAAACTATAACCTAACACCTGATATTAAGTTAGGATAATTGGTTATAAGATAGATTGTATCTTTGCCATTGTCGCACCGTGTAATGAATTACACGGCTACTGGTAGTTCGTTCAATAAATTGAACTAAGATTTTGATATTGCAACCTTTGTAAGTGATCAAGAGGACTTGATATGACAACCATTATCCAGAACTGAGGTTGTTTGAATTTTCCAGCGCCCCTTAATGGTAAAGACGTAATAACTCGATGGGTAATCCATCATCATCGGCAATAAAAGCCACCTCAAATACTTTATTTTCGATCATTTGTTGTTGAGGGGGTAACAAAATTTTAAGAGGTTTAATGTTTTGCGGATTATTTTGGCTTTCTTGGGTAAACTTTTCCTTAAGGTTATCCAACCACTGGGATAAATTATCGGTGTAGCTACCCACATCAAAAGAAAGGTGATAATAACCCACATAATGTTCATCCCCGAAGGCATCGGGTGCTGGTTTTGGTTCAGGGATTTCCATTAATTCGATGCGACTATTCAAACCTTCCATCCAACAGGCGAGGGTATATCCAGTGGTGAATCTTTCCTTGACAGAAAATCCCAATAATTCGTAAAAGGCGATCGCCCTTAAAATATTAGCAGTACGGATAGAGACATGATGCAACATAAGCAATGGACAATTAACAATTGACAATGGACAATTAACAGAAATTTATTAGATACTGCTACTATTGCTCTTTATTTTTGGCTTTTATATTAATTTTAGCTAAAATGTCTATTCAAAAAGACGGAAGTAGGGATAACGGGAAGGGCTTCCTTTTTCCTTTTCTAAAGTAAAATTAATAATCTGCCATTGCTCAGAATCATCATTTTCGGGGCTAAACTCCACGGGCAAACCATAAAGTTTATACACCTTATTACCATCCCCCATCCAACTATGACCCTTTTCCAAATAGGAGCTAATTAAGCGATAATAGCGTTGGGCAATAATCACCTTAGTGGCTCGATAACCTTCTGTATATAACCTGTCAAGGGCTTCATGAATCTCAAAACGAATACCATCAGGATGGGTATGTTGACGATACCACTTTTCCTCCCACCATCGCCAATGGCGTCCTGATTGTAAATGAACTAATACTTTTGTGTCAGGATTTGCTTCAAAAGCACCATGGCGGGGACATAAATAGCTATCTGTTAAGGTTAAGGCTTCAATTTGTTGACGACAATGGGGACATTGAATATGGGGACCAAAAATGGGGTATTGTAAACTTAGATTCATGGAATAGTTACTGTGCTTAATTTCCTCTATCCAAAATCTAACATTTTCTTCCAAAAACGGGACGATTCTAATTAACAATGGACAATGGACAATTAACAATTAAATATTTTTCTTAAACCTTCCCATGGAAAAAATTAACCCGCCACCTGTCACCTGCCCCCTAAAACCTACGATAAAGAAACTACCTCCATTAACTCCTTGATACCATTAACGGGAATGACTTCCACATTGAGCTTTTCTTCTAACTGTGCGATGGTAACATCATCTAAAAATTTCGCCTCATCATGTTTTAGCATCACCGAAGGTAAAAGAATCTTTTTAGTTAACTTCTTATCGGGTAATTTCGCCAGTAAATCTTGCCCCGTAATTAAACCCGTGACGGTGATTTCTTGCCCCCAATAGTCACTATTTAAAGCCACTAAATTAACATTGAGATTTTCTACTTGGTTTAACCTTGCCACGAGGGGTTGAAAGGCTGTTTCCACCGCATTACCCACAATCCAAGTATATTCTTGTGGTTGGGCTATTTGGGCGGGTAAATTTTCATCAGCAATGGTGGTAAATTCCTTTAAAAACTGTCGAATTGAGCCTACACCATTACCAATTTGGGGATAATCTTCGTAGTGAGACTCTGGGGGTAAATCTTCTTGGGCAATTAAAAACCATTCATCGGCTAACCAAGCAAAAGTAGAGCCACATTTTTCCCTAAATTTTTCTTGTAAGGCTTGGACTTGTTTAATAACTTCCTTGGCTTTTTCTCGGCTGACGGGAATCAATTCATCTTCTTGGGGACGAAATTTGGTTAAACCCACTGGCACAACGGCGGCACTAATTACCGCAGGAATTTCCCCTTGGTGGAAGGAAAATAAATCGTTGAGGGTGGTTTCTAGGTGTTTACCATCATTAATATTGGGGCATACTACCACTTGGGCATGGACTTGTAAACGTTTTTCTTGAAACCATGCTAAATTTTGCTTGATTTCCCCTGCCCGTTGATTTTTTAGTAGTCTAATTCTAACATCTGCCTCGGTGGCGTGGACGGAAACATAAAGGGGGGAGAGGCGCATTTGTTCGATGCGATTCCATTCTCTAGTGGTTAGGTTGGTGAGGGTGAGATAACTACCATAGAGGAAACTGAGGCGATAATCATCGTCTTTTAGGTAGAGGCTTTCTCTTTTGCCGTCGGGTTGTTGGTCAATGAAGCAAAAGGGACATTTGTTGTTACACTGAATTAGCCCATCAAAGAGGGCATCTTCAAATTCTAAGCCTAGGTTTTCGTCGTAGTCTTTTTCGATTTCTACTAGGTGATTTTTGCCGTATTTGTCGATAACTTCTAGTTCGAGGTATTCATCGCTACAGAGAAATTGATAATCGATTAAGTCTCTAGGTTGCATTCCGTTAATGCTAACGATAGAATCTCCTATTTCAAAGCCGATTTCTTCGGCAATGGATTGGGGTAGTATCTTACTAATACGGGCAGGTTTCATATTAATTGATAATGGATAATTGATAGTTGATAATGGAAGATTTATCAGTAAAAAACCGAGGGAAACTTAATTAACTCCTAATTGTCCATTGTACATTGTTTGATTGTCTGCATAGTATTATTTCTCACCCTATTGCCTATTGCCTCTTGTCATGATAGGATGCTTTTTTTGACCATGATGGGGAAGTTGTTATATGGATGTTAATGGGAAGGCTTTTCGTACTATTTGGTTAAAGGCTGATGAACCTACGGTAATACAAATAATTGATCAACGACATTTACCCCATCGGTTTGTCATTGAGGATTTAAGGACGGTGGATGATGTGGCGATCGCCCTTAAGGAAATGCACGTTAGGGGAGCAGGGGTAATCGGTGCTTCTGCGGGGTATGGAATGTACTTAGCCTCCCTTGAAGCCAAGGCTCAGGATAAATTTGAGGTGCAAGGGTTTTTGAGGGCAATGGGGGCGAAATTGTGCGCTACTCGACCGACGGCGGTAAATTTGGAATGGGCGGTAAATCGTCAGTTAGAAGCCGTTGCACCCTTGGGCAATGACATAGACGCAATCATTGCAAAAACTTTGGAAGTGGCAGGGGCGATCGCCCTTGAGGATGTACAATTATGTAAGAGTATCGGTGAACATGGTTTCGAGTTAATCAAGGCTATCAGTGACAAAAAACAGGGCGACACGGTTAATATTCTTACCCACTGTAATGCAGGATGGCTTGGTTGTGTGGATAATGGCACGGCAACATCTCCCATTTATCAAGCCCATCGTCGGGGTTTAAAAGTCCATGTGTGGGTGGATGAAACCCGCCCCCGTAACCAAGGGGCAAGACTGACAGCGTGGGAATTGGGGCAACAGGGGGTCCCCCATACCGTCATCCCTGATAATGTGGGTGGTCATCTCATGCAACATGGTATGGTGGATATAGTTATTGTAGGGAGCGATCGCACCAGCTATACTGGAGATGTAGCCAATAAAATCGGCACTTATCTCAAAGCATTAGCCGCCAAGGATAATAACATCCCTTTTTACGTTGCCCTTACTTATTCCGCCTTTGATTGGACAATCAGCGACGGTGTAAAACAAATTCCCATCGAACAGCGAGACGCAAGGGAAGTAAAATATATTAAAGGATTAAAAGATGGAGAAATTACCGAGGTATTATTAACCCCTGAAAATAGCCCTGCGGTTAACTATGGTTTTGATGTTACCCCTGCCCGTCTAATTACTGGTTTAATTACCGATAGGGGAATTTGCCCTGCTACCCCCGAAGGTATTGCCAATCTTTATCCTGATTTAAGTCGTTTTTCTATAGTTAATCAAAATTAGAATGAAGCGTTATAAAATATCATAATGCTTATTTTGTAAGGCTTTTAAACAAGTAATATGAAATACTTAAATGTTTACGACAAATAAAACCTCTCAAATAAAATCCCAGCCTAATTAACCTCAATTTAGGTTAAAACCCTTGACCATTCCTTGTATAGATTTATGGGTGCTGAATCCATTTATTTCCAAACATAAAAGTTCAATTTATTGAACGAAAAATCCGTAGCCTTGTAATGAATTACAAGGCGGGAAATACTGAAGTTAATTATATTTATAGCAATCTTTTTTCTATTTCATATAAGCAACAAAAATTATTGGCATTACTGATTTTGAGTATGAAGCATTATTGAATTGCAGTAAATGTATAGTATTACTATTACCCATTTCCTATGGCCAAACTCCACTAAAAATCATATCTTAATTCACAAACGCCAAATTATTATATGGTGAATGATAGTAAATTAATTTAATGTTCATCATTATTAATTCTTTTTTGTGCTAAAAAATTAATAGTTTCTAAATCTTTTTCTGACATTTTTTCCAAATGTTTTAAAACCAAATTCATCCGCCCTTGAGTGCGTAACTTTTCCTCATGTCTAGCCAAAAAATTCCAATATAAATAATTAAAAGGACAAGCATTTTCTGTGAACTTTTCCTTAGGATTATAACAACATCCCTTACAATAATCACTCATTTTATTAATGTAATTAGCCGAAGAGGCATAGGGTTTTGATGCTAAAATCCCCCCATCAGCAAACTGCCCCATGCCCAATACGTTAGTTTGCATTACCCAGTCATAGGCATCAATAAAAACCGCATGAAACCATTTTTTTAACTCTTGAGGAGAAATACCAGCCACCAAACCATAATTACTTAAAATCATTAATCGTTGAATATGATGGGCATACCCAGTATTTTCCGTCTGTTTTAACACTTGATGTAAACAATTCATATCAGTTTTGTTACTATCCCAAAAAAAGTCAGGAATAGGGTTTTGATGATCAAACCAATTACTACTAAAATAACTATCATCAACATAGTGATATAAACTATACATATATTCTCGCCATCCTAGTATTTGTCTGATGAATCCTTCTACGGAATTGAGGGGATAATCTCCTTGATAGTAAGCATTTTCTACAGTTTTTATTACCTCTAAAGGTTGTAATAAGCCAATATTTAAATAAGGAGAAATTAAACTATGCCACATAAATTTTTCTTCTGTTATCATGGCATCTTGATATTTACCAAAAAAATTCAATCTATATTGTACAAACTGATTTAATACTTTTAAGGCTTCTTCTCTTTTTACTGCCCACTGAAAATTATCTATTTTCCCATAGGTTTTATCATTGATTTTTTTTACTTTTTCAATGACTTCTAAGGTTATTTTATCGGGTTTAAAAAATAGGGTAACAGGAGTTTGCAGATTTTTTTTTGGTGGTTGACGGTTTTCTTTATCTAAATTCCATTTTCCACCGATGGGTTTATTGTCTTCCGTTAGTAGGATGTTAAATCGTTGGCGACTTTCTCGGTAAAAGTCTTCTAAAATCAACTTTTTTCTTTTTTTCGCCCATTGTTTAAATTCTTCTTTTTGCCACAAAAAATTGCTATTCGGAAAAAGTTTGATATGACAATTTATATCTATTTCTTTGAGGAAGCTAAAAAAAGATCTATCATGGTTATTAGATGAATTAATTTGATTAAAAAGTACGGTGCGATCGTCACTAGGACTCATCAAGCGTAATTCTGTAATTTGATAATTTTTTATCCAATTTATGAAAGATTGCTGAAAATTGTCATTAATGACATAAGACACTTGCCAATCATCTTCCTTTAATTCTTGGGCAAAATGACGCATAGCCGACCAAATTAAAACCAATTTTTGGCAATGATAAGTCTGTAAAGAGCCTAGATTAAAAGACTCTATAAAAAGTATGTAGGTATCTTTTTTTTGTTGTAAACGACTTAATAATGCAGAATTATTTTTATTTAATTGATCACCTAAAATCCAAATGCCAACAGCCATAATAATTAAGATAAAATTTTATTTAGTATAAGATAGTTAATACAATAAATTGACGAAGTTATCAACCACAAACAATGACAATATTTTTTATAATTTTCTAATGTTTATTTTTTTTCGCCACTAACCATTATCAATCCGTAAATAATGTCCACTGATAATCGCCCTCAAGTAATGAAAAATAAAGTCTTAAGTAATAACTATATTACAGTAAAACTAGATACTAGCTTATTGGATGTTGTTGAACAACTTAGTCAAATAAAATCAGAAAATTTAATAGAGAATAAAAATTCAAGATACATTCACAAAAATAGGCATTTTAGTTGTGCATTAGTAGTTAATAATGAACGTTTAGTTGGTTTAATTACCGAAAGGGATATTGTTAAAATTTCGGCTCAAAATTCTTCCTTAGAAAATATTGTAGCGGCACAAATTATGACAAGGGATGTAATTACTTTTGAGGAAGATAAGGTAGGAAGCGTTTTAGAATTAGTAGATATTTTAAAGACACATCGAATTAGACATTTACCCTTGGTAGATAAAAAATCGAGGGTGGTGGGTATTGTGACTCCCGAAACCATTCGGGCTACTTTACAACCCCTTGATCTTTTGAAGCATCGTCATGTAGAAGAAGTAATGAGGGGTAATATAGTTTGTGCTTCTCGAGGGCAAAAGCTGATTGATTTGGTGCGTTTAATGGCCAATAATCGTATTAGTTGTGTGGTGGTGGTGGATGAGGAGAAAGGGGATAAGGCTAAACCCTGCGGGATTATTACGGAAAAGGATATTGTTAGGTATCAAGCCTTAAGGTTGAATATGGATGAGTTGGAGGCGCAACAGGTAATGACTCAACCTTTGCGGGTGATTCGGGCGACTTCTTCCCTTTGGGATGCCCATAAATTGATGGAAAGGAAAGGTTTTCGCCGTCTGGTGGTGGTTGATAGTCAAGGTTATCTTCAGGGTATTATTACCCAAAGTAGCGTATTAGAGGGAATTGATCCCCGTGAGTTACAAGATGTAATCATTGTGCTTGAAAAGCAGGTGGAGTTGTTAGAAAGTAAAAATACGGAGTTGTTACAGCAACTAATTAAACAACAACAGGAAAGTTTACAGGAGGCGGAAAAAAGGGAGAGGTTATTACTGGATATATCGTTGCGCATTCGCTCATCTTTGGATTTAAATAGGATTTTACGGGGGGCAGTGGATGAGGTGAGAAATTTGTTATCGGTGGAAAGGGTGGTTATTCTTCGGATGGCGGAGGATGGGAAAAGTCTTTTTGTGATTGAATCTATTGTTGATTCTCAGTATTCTTTGAAGGATAGGGTAATTGAGGATAATTGTTTTAAGGATTTATGGTTAAATTCGGGAAAGTCTTTTGCTACTAAAATCATTGGGGATGTTGATGGTGGTGATTTAAGGGAATGTTATCGGGATTTGTTGGTTAGTTTTGGTATTCGCAGTAGTTTAGCCATTGGTTTGGAGGTGAATCAATGTTTGTGGGGATTATTAATTGCCCATAGTTGTGAGGAAATTCGCCCTTGGAAAGCTGAGGAGGTTGAGTTTTTAGAAAAGTTGGCGATTCAATTGTCTATTGGTATTCAACAGGCAAGTTTATTAAATCAGTTGAAGGATAATAGTTTAGAGTTAGAAAAAAAGGTGGCTAGGCGCACCTTGGAGTTAACTAATCTTAATGGGCAATATCAGGAGGAGTTGGTTAAATCCAATGAAATACAGAGGGAGTTGGAAAAAACAAAGTCAACTTTGGCTGGTATTTTGGATGTTGCCCAAGATGGGATTATTTCGATTAATGATGAGCAAAAAATCATTATGTTTAATCAGGGGGCAAGTCAAATTTTTGGTTATACTCCTGAGGAGGTTTTGGGTAAACCGTTGGATATTTTGTTACCTGATAGGTTTGTTGTGGGGTATCGTCGTCATGGGAAAAATTTGGAGACTCGGGGGGAGATAAATTCTTGTGGTGGTATGGGTGATGATAAAAGGTTTGTTTTGGCAAGAAGAAAGGGGGGGGAGGAATTTCCCATTGAGGCTTCTATTTCTCGGTTAGTTACGGATGAAGATGTTATTTCTACGGTGATTTTAAGGGATGTGACGGAGAAGACGGTTTTGGAGGCGGAGAGGAGAAGGTTAGCCCATTATTTGGAGGTGAGTTTAAATGAAATTTATGTTTTTAGTGCGGATACTCTTTTGTTTGAGTATGTGAATCAGGGGGCTTTAAATAATATTGGTTATGGTTTGGAGGAGTTGCAAAAGATGACTCCCATAGATATTAAGCCTGAGTATGATAGGGATAGTTTTCAAGGGTTAATACATCCTTTGTTGATGGGGGAAGAAAAGATTTTAGTTTTTAAGACTATTCATCGTCGCCGTGATAATAGTTTATATCCTGTGGAGGTACATCTACAATTGGTGGATGAGGGTAAGAGGAGGGTTTTTGTGGCTATTCTTTCTGATATTACGGAAAGACAAAGGGCGGAGAAGCAGTTAAAGGATGAGTTGGATAAGAGTTTGTTGTTAGGTAGTATTACGGATAAGATTCGTCGCACTCTTAATCCTGATGATATTTTTGCGACGGCGGCGCAGGAGATTGGTTTGGCTTTTGGGGTGAATCGTTGTTTGATTCATGATTGTTTGTTTGAGCCTTTTTTTTCTATGCCTTTGAGGGCAGAATATTCTAAGGGTGATTATCCTTCGATTATGGCTTTTCCTGTGCCGATTCAAGGGAATGTTCATCTTAATAAGATTTTATATCAAGAAGGGGCGATCGCCTCTAATAATATTTATAAGGATAGTGCTTTTGCTTCGATAATTGGTTACTGTCGTACCATTCATCTTAAGTCTATTTTAACTATTGGTACTTTTTATCAGGGTAAAATTAATGGTGTGATTATCCTTCATCATTGTGATTATTTCCATGAATGGACGCCCCAAGAGGTTGATTTAATTGAATCCGTGGCCGCTCAGTTAGGAATTGCGATCGCACAATCAAACCTCTTAAAACAGGAAAAACAACGACTAAATCAACTAGCTTTCAAAAATCATGAATTATCCCAAGCAAGGAAGGAAGCTGATTCGGCAAACCGTGCCAAAAGTGAATTTTTAGCCATGATGAGTCATGAAATTCGCACTCCCATGAATGGGGTAATAGGGATGACAAATTTATTGGCGGATACTCCTTTAAATTCTCAACAGGAAGACTTTGTAAAAATCATTCGCCACAGTGGAGAAAGTTTATTAGTTATTATCAATGATATTCTGGATTTTTCTAAAATAGAATCAGGGAAATTAGAGTTAGAAAATGAATCATTTAATTTATTAGATTCTATCAAAAGTATTATTGATTTAATGAAGTTTCAAGCTAGTGCTAAAAACATTCAATTAATTTATCATCATCAATTTTTAAATTGTGAATATTTTCGAGGAGATGTAACTAGACTTAGACAAATTTTATTAAACTTAATTAGTAATGCTATCAAATTTACCAAGGAAGGTTCGGTAAAAGTTACCCTCAGTAATAGTATGGTTAGGGATAAAAAATGTCGTCTTAAATTTAGTATCAAAGATACGGGAATAGGTATTCCTAAAAATAGACAAAATAAATTATTTAAACCTTTTTCTCAGATAGATAATTCCATTAGTCGTCATTATGGTGGCACAGGATTAGGCTTAGTAATTAGTAAGCGATTAGCTGAAATGATGGGCGGTGAAATGTGGTTTGAGAGTGAAGAAAAGATAGGTTCTACCTTTTATTTTACGGTCATTTTACCTGTATCTAGTGGAATAATAACAACTCTTGATACGGATGTAGAAAAAAACGGATTAGCTAATAACAAACAATATAAAATACTATTGGCTGAAGATAATAAAGTTAATCAAAAAGTAGCTATTTTAAGTCTCAAAAAATTAGGATATAAATGCGACACAGTTGTCAATGGTTTAGAAGTCATTGAAGCGGTAAAAAATGTTGATTATGACATTATTTTTATGGATATACAAATGCCAGAAATGGATGGTTTAGAGGTTACCCGATGGATTCGCAAACATAACATCCGTCAACCTCATATTATTGCTATGACGGCTAATGCCATGGAAGGTGATAAAAATATTTGTCTTCAAGCGGGAATGAATGATTATCTTACCAAACCTCTTCATTTAGATGAATTAAGACAGGCTTTACAAATGAAATTATGATTTAAGGTGCGCTGGATAAAACCTATTTATGTTTACTTTTCTTTATTCTATCCCTTAATCATATTAAGCCCTAATTTTTAGTACAATTGTCACAAACTCCACAACGAAAAGAAGAATTAATTTGATGGTTAAAAGCCCCCATTAAAAAACTCCAACGACAAGATTTAGTGGTTAAATATTGTTCCATTTGTATGATTAATTGTTTTTCATATTTAATCATTTCATTAATTTTTTTTTGAGGTTGATTTAATTTTAACTGAAACTGAAAAGGATTTAACCAATTTAGTTGTTTTGCTGTGGTTAATATACCTAAATATAACTCATTTTCTTTGGAGACAAAATTAGTAGATTGACGAGAAAAATTTGGTAATAAGTTTTGTGTTTCTTGATAATATTGGAGAGTTTGAGCCATAAAAAAAGAGCGTGTTTTTTTATCCGTATTATCAAATATACCTGTAGATTCACTGATTATACTAAGGGCTTGACTTAGCTTACCATCTCGTCCACCTCTACCTATTTCTTGAAGATAATCCGATAGTAATAAGGGGACTTGATAATGGATTATCCATCGTAAATTTTGTTTATTAATTCCCATACCAAAAGCATTGGTACAAACTACAAATTTAATTTTTTCTTCTAACCAATCTTGTTCTATTTGTCTTCTTTTAATACTAGGTAAGCCCCCATGATATGATTTATTTACATAACCATTTTGATTAAGATAATTAGAAATATTTTCAGCTTCTTTTCTCGTTCTAATATAGATTAAACCACTCTGTCTTTTTGTATTATTTAAAAAGTTAATTAATTGTTTTTTTCTTGCCCTTGGAGTCCAAATTTGTTTAATTTTTAGTTGTATATTTTGACGGTATGGGCTGATGATAAATTTTTGAGGATTATTTAAACCTATGGTGTCGCAGATTATTTTTTGGGTAGTAAGGGATGCTGTGGCGGTAAAACAGGCGATCGCCATTAGGGGGTGATTATGCTTTACTTGTAATAAACTAGGGCGAATTGCCCCCAAACGAGTATAACTAGGGCGAAAAGTTTTGCCCCATTGCACCACACAATGGGCTTCATCAATAACTAAACCGTTAATCAAGAAATCCTCACGGCTGATAATTTGCCATACCACGGGGCTAAGAAGGGTTTCAGGGGAAAGATATAATAACTTTAATTCTTGTTGTTCCAATTTATATATTACCCTGGTGCGATCGCCCTTACCCATCTCCCCATGTAAAAAATCCACCGCCCACCCCTTATGCTTCAACTCCCCAACCTGATTTTCCATCAAAGCAATCAGAGGAGAAACCACCAAAGTTAAACCCTCAGAAACCAAAGCAGGTAACTGAAAACAAATGGACTTTCCCGCCCCCGTAGGCATCACCACCAAACAATCTCGTTTTGCCAAAAAAGACTCAATCACCTGTCGTTGAGGATAACGAAAATCATCATATCCCCAAATATTATTTAACTCCCCCCGTAACCAATCACCGCCCCTATCCATCATATAGCCAAACCCGAGAAGAAGAATTAGAAGGACTTTCGTTAGACTTCCACTGATGATAAACCACCCCCAAAACAATACCCACCATCACCAACAAAATAGCAATCCCAAACTTATAACGCTCAAAAAAATTATTCTTCCTAACCACCGTCACCGCCGATAAATCAGGCTGAGGTAAATCAGGCAAAACCGCCCCCAAACTCGCCCAAGATAATTGCCTCTGTTTTGGTGCATCCACCCTCCCTATCTGACAATACACTAAACCAACAGTTACATTATCATGACCATTTTTCGTCAAAGCAATATCCATCAAACGGGCAACACTTTCAGATAAAGACAACCCCCCCGACAAAATCGGTAAAATTTCCCTACGCCAATATTGCTCAACCCTTTCAAAATCCGATAAACCATCAGAGCATAACAACAATATACAATCCTCATCGGGAATAATACGTTTAATATGAGGACGAATATTCTTCGCATAATCCGTACCCAAAGCCTGAATTAAAGCCCCAGCTTGAGGATTATTAGTCATCTCCCGATAAAAACTATAACCTAAACGCACCTCCCTCGATGCCAAATCATCATCCACCGTTAATTGATGACAACCCCCAGAAGTAACTAAATAAATACGAGAATCCCCCACATGACCTAAATATACTTCATGATCCAAAGCTAAGGTCAACACTACCGTTGTTCCCATTCTATCCCGATCCTTACTTCCCTGCTCATTATTAATTTCCGCAATTTGATCATTAGCAGTTGATATGGCCTTGAGAATCTTTTCTTTATCAATTAAAGGAGTCCAATTTTGGCTATAAAGGGTGTCTTTGAGTTGTTTTTGATAAATTTGGTTTAATTCTTTCCCGAGGGTGTCTATGGCTAAATTAGAGGCAATTTCACCGCCTTTTTGTCCCCCTAGTCCATCACAAACAATGGTTAAAGTATTAATTCCCGTGACATTTTCTTTTAATTCTAAGGCAGGGGGGTAACAAGCATCTTCATTATTTCCTCTTTTTTTACCCCCATCAGTGTTAGTGAGGATGTGATATTTTCTTTGATAATAATTTTCCCCGAGGATAAAGAGGGCTTGATCTAAAATTTTGATCAGTTCTCCTGTACTGGTAATTAGTTTTTGTTGTAAACAGAGGACTATATTAGTAATAATTTCTTGGACAATATCGGCACTATCGGCCATCAAAGGCTCTAATATGTTGCCTAAGTCTTGTAAAGTTGGCTTGTAATGGTCATCGGTAGTCAATTCCATTATCTTGACAATGCCCCCATCTACCCGTAAGTTATCCTTTGCCAAAAAGCTAGATAAAATCTTTTGTTTTTTGAAGTAGTACCAAAGTTGTACCATTTGCCATAACCAATTTAACTGTCTGAGGGGGGAAGCCTCAACCCAACAACTACTCAGGGTAGGAAAAATTTGAGGATAATTTAACTCCCCCGACTCATCAAGGGGAATGGTTTGATGTTCTAATAACCAAATATAATCACTGTTTGCCGTGGCGATCGCACCATAAACTTGAGGTACATGCAATCGTTGAGGAAAAAGACGCTGATAAGGAACAATACTCGAGGGAACATGATCAGGAAAACTAGGGACTTTTTGAGGCTTAGTATCTAAAACAACATGATCATTAATCACATAAAAGCGATCGTCAATCAAAGTCTGTCCCTCAAAACCTTGAACCTCTCCACCCATCACCCACAAATAACGCCTAACCGTTGGACTATTACACTCCCCACAAATACCATCACCCAGCGAATTAGTAGCATTACATTGAGGATTGATGCAGTGAATATGAACCATAACTCATTGAACAACAAAAACTAAAAACAAGATAGCCCCATTGTAACCCCCCATGACTAAGGGATTACTTTAAAAAAAAATGGCATTGCTTAATTATGGTATGAAATATAGTTGAACGACACAAGAAACTAAGACCCCTAAATATTACAACTGTTCCCTTTCTCAACGAAAAATTATACCTAAAATCAGCAACGCCAAAAAAGAAACTATCTTCTTGCCAAATGACTCATAGGATTAACCGCCCTTCCTCCACGATGAATCTCAAAATGAAGATGGGGCCCCGTGCTAAAACCCGTACTACCCATATCAGCGATTAACTGCCCTTGTCTTACCCTCTGTCCACGGCGCACATGGTTACGGCTATGGTGTGCATAAAGGGTAATAGAACCATCATTATGTCTAATACGAACCCAATTACCATAACCCCCTGTACTCCAACCAGAGGTAATCACCTCTCCATCAGCGGCCGCCACAATGGGAGTACCGACAGGCCCTGCAATATCTATTCCTCGGTGCATCCTACCCCAACGAGGGCCATACCCAGAGGTAAACACCCCCTTAGCCGGCCAAATATAACCGTTAAAGGGTCGTTCGGTTTCGGGCAAAAACTGCTCAGGGGAATTAAGTTGAGGGGGAATATCAGGGGAATCAATATTAGCCGGGGGCGGCATATTGGCAGGGTTATAAAAATCTATCTGAATGGGAATTGATGCCACTTCTCGGGGAGGCGTTACTTGGGTAGGATCATTGTTATTTAATTCCCTAACGTTAAAATCAAATGTTTCTTGATTACTGATGAGGGTGGGTTGATTATTGGGGGTAAAACTTTGCACCTCAATGGGTACTACTGCGGTTTCTCTATATTCAGGCTCGTAGGCTTGGGTAAAGTCTTCCCCAGAGGTAGAAGAATTGTCATTGAAGGTATTGGGGTTGTTGCTTTGAAAGTCTTGTGTAGGGGTATTATTTTCAAAGCTAAATTCTGTTTGGGTAGGAATTAAAACGGGTTGATTTTGAGAGAAGTTTTCTGAGTTATTTTCCACGGCGGGAACTACTTGAATGGGAATCCCTTGGTTAACATCTTGGTTAACGTTTTCTACGGCAATGGGAATGGGTTGGGATTGGGCGATGGTGGTTTCTTGGGTGGGTGTGAAGTTTAGTGAGGAATTATTGGTTTCTGGGTTATTTTGATAGGTGCTAATTTCTTGGGCGCTGATGATATTTTCTGTGTCTTGATTCTCTAGTTGAAACACCGCAGACAATTCAGGTTGATCATTGGCACTAAGTAGTTGTCTTAATCTACGGTTACTGGCAATGTCGAATTCTGTTTTCTCTAATGTTTCGCTGTTTTGGTTCAATTCCCCCTGATTGGGGTTTAAGGAGGCGATTTGTTCGGGGTTGCTCACTAGCAAAGTAGGGCTGTTTATGGATGATTCATTGATAACTACCGCTGATGCTGATTCTGGTATGGCAATGATTCCAAGGGCGATCGCAAATGCTCCCTTATAAACATGGTTAGATGTCTGTTGAAAATTCATCGTTTTGTTCCTGTTACTTAATACTAATCAAAATAATAGACAGAAAACTACAAACAGAAATAAAAAAATTACTGTCAAGTCACCATCAAAGTCATTGAATCTAAAAAAAATGTTAAAGGTAAATTTTAACTTAATCTATCAGTAAATGTGCAATTTTGCTTAAAAAAGCCCCAAATAGGTTGCTCTCTTAATCTTTAGCATTGCTTGATTATTGTCTGAAATATAATTAAATGACGTTAGAAATTGAGACAGCAAAATATTATCTCCCTAACCTCATTTTTTCAATTGACGACGGGTTTCAAATAACACCACCGACACACTAACAGATAAATTTAAACTACGCACTGTTCCTTCCTCCATCCGAATAAAACTGGTCAAATCACATTGTGCCAGAAGTTCAGGGGGTAATCCGTTGGTTTCGCTACCAAATAATAACCAATCATCTTGGAAATATTCACACTCTAAATAATCTTTTTTTCCCCGTACACTATAACCAATTAATCTTCCTCCCCTTTGTTTGGCCACGTCCAAAAATTCTGTGATGTCGTTATGGTAAGAGAGTTTCACATGGGGCCAATAATCTAATCCTGCTCGTTTTAAGTAGCGATCGCTAATCTCAAACCCTAAAGGGCCTACTAAATGAAGCTCTGTGGCAGTGGCGGCACAAGTTCTAGCGATATTACCCGTGTTGGGGGGAATTTGGGGATGAACTAAAACAATTTTAGGCATTTAAAAAAAATCTCCATGAAAGTGTTACCAAACAGGATCAGAGTATACATTAATTATCAACTCTTTTTCTCCCGCAGGTACTGCACTAATACAAGCACAAATTATATCTTCTTCCCCTTCTGGCCCTATTTCCACTTCACAGGCATGACAAGATCCCATCAAACAACCCGTAGGAATAAACACCCCCGCACGGGATGCCACCTCTAATATTGGCTCTCCTGCTTCGGCTTCGGTGGTTATATTATCTGGTAAAAATTTAATTTTGATCGTCATTTCCCTTTAATTTTTTAGCTGATTAATAACGTTTTTGTATCTAAAGTATAAGTCTTCCCCCGGAATGGGCTTTTCAAATTCTTCGGGATGGGCAAATTCTGTGGAGGGATAATGGCTTCTAATATCTTTGGTGGTTTGATAAAAACTATTCCACAAGGTTAGTAATTCTAAAAGTCTTTGGAATTGAACGTAAATATCTTGGTATTTTCTTTTGAGGGCTATATACTGAAACATTCTGGCGAAATCCTCATCTTTGGTTTTTTCTGGGGGGATTTCGATAATGTTACTTAGTTTGATAAATTTTTCTCGATTTATTTTGACAAATAATACTATTTCATTAAAATTTTGGAGGTTTTTATTTAAGAGATAATTGACCATGTCTGAAACTGTTTTTAACAAGGAAAAATCCTCTAAATTATACTTTTTAAAAAGGTATAATAATTTGAGGGCTAATTCATCTTGACGGGCCACAGTTTCCAAAGTTTCTACATAGGAATTAACAGCAAATTTTCCCTCTTCTGTTTTTATATCCGGTAGAATTGCTTTTCTTTCTGCGTTTAATGCTTCAATAAATTCTTCTGGTTTGAGTTTTTCTTCTAGTTTTTTGAGGACAAATTCATAGAGTGCTTGTTGTTTGGTGCTGCGGTGAGAAAGTTCGATTTGTTCAATTTTTAAAAAGGTGTGTTGTGCTTCTACGGCAACCCGAAAAAGGGCTACATAGTTTCTTAATCCTTCATATTCGCCGATTTCTTGGGCAAAAAGATTGTTTATGTTAAAGAAGGTGACAAATTCTGGTTCAACAAATTTAGGGTTATCTAAAGCTCTACCAATGGGGGTCAAGATTTTTAATTCTGACATCACTTGTTCATGATGTTTGATTACTTCTTCAGGAATTTTTTCTTGTTCTTTATGGATGATTGATTCTAGCTTTTCTACCATGGTACGATCGCCCCATAAAGGACGATTCCACCAAGATTTATTTAAATTATTATTAGAATCATTATTCATGGGCTAACCTTCAATTCAAAATCAATTAATTACTTTTGAGAACTTTTATGTCTTTGCTTAAGATCATTAATTTCCGTGAGAATTTCTTGCTCATTAATTAAAGAAAAACCTTCCCCAGAATTATCATTTTCATCCACGAATTGAGCCGTAGGATTTTCTTGAGGTGACGAGATTCCCGCCAAAGATTCATTACCCATATAATGGGCGATCGCCCCTGTAGCCACTCCTGCAAAAACACTACCAAAAATAACCACCAAAAAAGTAATTACACCACTATTCATAATCAACTATTACCCCACTACTTAAATAACAAAAAACTTCACAAAAACCCCAGCCCCAAAAAGAAAAACAAACTCTAATTTACACCATTTAGACAAAAAAACTAACAAATCCGCCTTAAAAGCCTTAATTATGCAAAAAAACCCAGAAACCATCACCCAACATTTGACAAAAAGGTACTACTACCTTTTATAATAGTAAAAGTGACCAGGGTTGGCCGAGCGGTTGAGGCAGCGAACTCATAATTCGCCCTAGACAGGTTCAACTCCTGTACCCTGGATTTTGTCGAACTCCTAAGGAACAAGATAATCAGGATTCGTACGTAAAGAATCCCTAAAAGGAGAATCCATATCCCTTGTACGTACACGGGGAGAACCCTGCTGAAGTTGTTTAAAATAATCAGTCATAATCACATTCAAAAGAAATCCATCCCTAGCGATATTATTTTCAGGATAAGAACCTTCCCCCCCATGTCTTAAGCCCAACATAGAATCAAGGAAACCAGTCACCGAAGACTTTTCAAAAAAATCTCCACTATGATAATGAAAAGCCTCATCAAGTAACTCAGGAAAAGTAAGAGGACTAACCGTTGTCTCCACAACCTCTGTGGAATTCACCCTAGAGCGATTTTGATATGTATTTTGGCTAATTAATTCTTGATCCGACGCACTAGCATCGGAAGGATGGGCAATAACACAAGTAAGAGTAGTTAAAGCAGCAATGGTGACAAAACGAGAAATTTTTGGGAACATAATTAATTGTTTGCTAAAATCATGTTTGCTCTAATTGTAACGAAAACTAGAATTAAATATCTTTAATATTATGGACAATAACAGCTTATCTCTCAAACAACAACTATTGGATATGTTTGTAGAGTATGCCTATCAAGAAGGGGACTTTATCCTTTCTTCAGGACAAAAAAGTAATTTTTATCTCAACGGCAAACAAGTTACTCTTAGGGCGCAAGGGGCTTTAGCCGTAGGTAAACTAATTTATACCATGCTTGACGATCAAACTAAAGCCATAGCGGGGCTTACCCTAGGGGCAGATCCCATCGTCAGTGCCGTTAGCGTGGTTTCGGCCTACGAAAATAACCCCATTCCCGCTCTAATTATTCGTAAAGAAGCTAAAGGTCACGGTACTAAAGCCTACATCGAAGGACCCAGTCTCCCAGAAGGCTCTATGATAACAGTTTTAGAAGATGTGGTCACCACTGGTAAATCTGCCATGTTAGCCGTGGAAAGACTGATTAACGCAGGATACAAAGTAGATAAAATAATCTCTTTAGTAGATCGTCAAGCCGGGGGCGCTGAGTTTTATCAGTCTCAAGGATTGCAATTTGAAAGTATTTTCACCATTGCCGATATTCAAGCAAGAAATCGAGAAAAATAAACAGAATATCTTGACAAAAAAGATTACTTTGTATATTATTGTATCTTACGTGAGTTAAATCGATTTTTAAGCACTTCAAATGCTCGTTACCGAAAGAAAAATCTAGCGAACATTTTTCCTCACAAAAAGAAAGGATTTTACCAAATACCCATATTTTACTAAATCTTCTTCTTCGGGAAGGGTGACATCTGTTGCCGTATGTGCTTAAAAAAAAGAAATTCTCACCCATGCAAATTATCAAAGAGAGTATAGAGTGAGTTGACAAGAATGAATAAAGTGGGTACACATTTAGTGGTAGACGCTTGGGAAGCACCGGCTGATCTTTTAAATAATCCTGAAAAAATTCGTCAAGCATTATTAGACGCCATCAGTGCAGGAAAAGCGACATTAATTGATATGTGTGTACACCAATTTAGTCCCCACGGTGTAACAGCTACCGTTACCCTAGCGGAATCTCATATTGCTATTCATACATGGCCAGAACATGGTTACTTTGCCGCCGATTTATTTTTCTGCGGTGCGGGGCAACCAAGGGAAGCCATGAAAGTGTTACAAGTTGCCTTAGAAGCAAAAAAAGCCACCATGCGCGAAATTGACCGAGGTTTTGAGCAACCAGTTCATGAGCAGTTGACTGATACCCTTGCCCAAGATTTTGCGTCTAGTTTACAAGCGGTGAGTTAGTTTTTATCTTGTAACATTGTCTAAACAATCTCTCCTGATAATGTCAAAAAAAATCAAGATTTAGTCAACAAATTTTTATGGCATTTAGTTCAGGTAAAAGCGAGATAAGTTACTGTTATGGTTAGGTATAATTTAACTTTAATTAATAGTTATTTTTTTACCTAACCCCTCGTTTTATGTTTTTATAGTTTGTCTATATTTATTAGTGAAAAAAGTCTTGTAACAATCGATACAGTTACAGTAGTTATCTATTTAAAAAAATTCTAGTGGGTTGTCAATTGTCTTTAATTATGGTAATAATGGAGTAGGGAAGCTAAAAATTACTCTCTAAGCAAAATAGATAGTTTTCCTTGGTTCGATAGATTACTCAACAATCAAATCATTTTTATCGTTTTAGTAAAGTATTAGGAATTTTATGCCCAATAAGCAGGTAATTCATCCCATGGTGAAGTTGCAACAGAAAGTAGTATCATTGGTTAATTCTGAGATTATCAAGTCCGATGATAGTATTGGTAAGATTGCACTTTTATTTGGTGATCAATGGTCGTTTTTTAAGTCGGAATTAGTTGCCTATGGTTTTTCTATGCAAGATCCTGTTAGTGATATTCTTGTGGTAGAAACTTGGGATGATTAATTTTTTTAGGGATAATGAATCTCCCCGAGGAGGGCTTCTTTTTTCGCCCCTGTCACTACGGGTAAGTTTCCCGTAAAGGAGTTTACCCGCCAATAAGCTAAAATGGCAAAGGCGATCGCCTCTTTAAACTCTGTGCTAACGTTAAAGTCATCGGTAGTTAAAAGGTTTACAGTGGGTAAGTTTGCCTGTAGTCTTTCCTTTAAATAACCGTTGCTACTGCCTCCCCCCCCTAAGATTAAATCATGGGGTAATGTGGGTAAAAACTTCTTATAGTTGTGAGCAACGGAAGCGGCTGTTAACTCAGTGAGGGTAGCCAAAAAATCTGCCTCGGATAAATCGAAGGATTGAGCATCTTTTAAACACTGCTCTAAATATAAATGTCCAAATAATTCTCTGCCCGTAGATTTGGGTGGTTTTTGATTAAAGAAATCCTGTTTTAGCCATGTTTTAACTAGGGGCATACAAGGCTTACCCTGCCGACTCCATTGCCCGTCAAAATCGAAGGTTTTTTGATTATGGGTAAATTTTTGTACGGCTAAATCTATTAAAGCATTGCCCGGCCCTGTATCCCAACCCATTATTTTTTCTTGCCATTGAGGTTGATGGTTAGCGGGAAGATAAGTAACATTACCGATACCACCGAGATTTTGTAAACAACGGTTATGTTTTGGATGGGCAAATAAGCATAAATCAATTTTAGACACTAAAGGCGCTCCATGGCCTCCCATGGCGATGTCACCTTGACGAAAATTACTGACGGTGGTGATGTGGGTAAGATGGGCGATTAACTCTCCTCTACCTAGTTGTAAACTATAACCCAATTGATGTTCCTGTGCTGGTTGATGGAAAACTGTTTGTCCGTGAGAGCCGATTAAATCAACTTTGAGATTTTCGGGAATAACATTAATAGTAGCATCAGCAAAACAAGAGGCGATCGCACCGTCCAACTTCGCCAAATCCTCCATAGATATACTAGCCCCTTCACATACAGCCAATATCTGAGAGCGTAAATCATCGGGGTAAGGAAAAGTTTGCCCCGCTAATAAATTGACGGTTAAATCTAAACCATCACCCTCTATGTTTACCACTGCCGCATCAATGCCATCAACAGAAGTACCACTCATCAAACCCACAACTATCATGTATAAAAAAACCTATAATAATCTAAAATTAATTTTCGACTATTATAGGGTATGATAGTAACACTACATTTTATTTTTTTTAACTCCCCGAGTAGGATTCGAACCTACGACCAATCGGTTAACAGCCGACCGCTCTACCGCTGAGCTATCGAGGATTGCTCTTCACATTTATTTATTATAGCTAGTGACAAAAAAAAAAGCAAGGAAAAAATAATTTTTTTTGCCAGTAAATTTAAATACTTAAAAATTAGCGTATGCTAAAAATGGAATTATAAAGCAATACACACCCCATGCTAACGCAACATCGTCCCGTTTCTATTTCTTACCTATCTACCAATCTTAACCTTCTAGCACAACTTACCACCATTGCTACCATTTATCAAAGACAAGAAAACACCTTTCATTTAGTGCTGAAAAATGTTGATTTCCATGGCGTTGAAAGAAATAGAGGGAATAATCAAGCATCGAATAACCCTTCTACCCATCATAAAAATTTAATTTGGTTAGAAATTTCCCCCTATAGGGTAATTATGACTCAACAACATCAAAGTCAGTTAAATTACAGACATTTTTGGGAAAAAGGGGTTTATGGAGTCAGTCGGTATTGGCTCAATACTAAAGAGGAAAAGTTTAATAACCATAAAATATATTTACGCAACTATACCCGCAATCTAACTATGATTGGCGGTAAGATTCCCGAATCTCTGAGGATTGACTATGAGCTATGGACTAATAATCTTAATCTCGGTCATTATATTTTACATCTGGAAATTAACTAAGGTGCGCTGGAAAACAACCCCAATACCGCAGACTAAACATGAATAACTGACGTTACGCAAAAAAGATAATTAGTTCTTGGTTTGAGGTGTTAGGTATCGGGTATCAGGTTCAAAAATTTAGAACAACTCTACATTAATTAATGGTCTTATTTTCACTTCCTCAATAACCTCATAAAAACTTTTCACATTTTTAACCACCCCACCTGTTAAAAAAAATTACGTAACGTCAGTGAATAAGTTTTAGGCATTATTTATTTTGTTGAATCTCATCAAGAAAAAGAATTTAAATGTTTTCCATCAAAGTGGATGATGGTTAATAACTTACTTAAACAGTTCTTAATGTTAAATAAACTAAGATCCTGACATAATAAAATTTGACCAATATAAACAGAAAAATACCATGTTAGAACCAGGAGATCTCGCCAATCGTTTTTTTAATAATTTACAAATCCGTAACGTTTCCGCAGGAGATGTCATTTTTAGGGTAGGGGAAGATGGTAGCGTGATGTACACTTTGATTAAAGGGCAAGTAGATTTAATGGTGAATGATCAAAGAGTAGAAACTATTTTGGAACATGATGTTTTTGGGCAAGGGGCGTTAGTACAACCTGATCATAAAAGGGCTTCTACCGCCATTGCACGTACGGATTGTCAAGTAGCTGAGTTAGATCGAGATAAGTTTGTGTTTTTGATACAAGAAACCCCTTTATTTGCTCTTGAAGTAATTCGCAGTCTTTCCACTCGTCTGCGTAAAATAAAAGGTGAAGTTTAGGTTTTAATCATGAAAATATTAGTTCTCAATGCAGGTTCAAGCAGTCAAAAAAGTTGTCTTTATGAAATTCAACCCCATACAGATTTATCGACACCCTTAGAACCTCTTTGGGAGGCTAGTATTGATTGGACAGTAAGTGATGAGTATGGGTTATTAAAGGTTTTTGCCAATGGTCAGAAACGCAAAATCGATTTACCTTTAGATAATAAAAGGGATGGTATTTTGATTATGCTCGAAACCATTACCCATGGTCATACAAAAGTTTTGTCAAGTCTTGATGATATTGATATTATTGGTCATAGGATTGTCCATGGGGGGCGTAGTTATTCTCGTTCTTGTATTATTACCCCTGAGGTGGAGCAGACTATTAAAGATTTGATTCCTTTAGCTCCTAATCATCATCCCGCTCACCTTGAGGGTATAAAGGCGATCGCCCTTACCCTGCCACAAACGCCCCAAGTGGCGGTATTTGATACAGCGTTTCATAGTAGTATCCCGCCCAAGGCAAAAATTTATCCATTACCCTACCAATGGTATGAGAGGGGGATTCAAAGATATGGTTTTCACGGCATTTCCCATGGCTATGTGAGCCAAAGAGCAGCTCAAATTTTGGGTAAACCCATGGAGGATTTAAAAATTATTTCCTGTCATCTGGGTAATGGTTCATCGGTGACAGCCATCAAAAATGGTCATAGCATCGATACCAGTATGGGTTTTACTCCCCTGGAAGGGTTGATGATGGGTACTCGCTGTGGTTCTATTGATCCGGCTATTCTCCTTCATCTTATGGATGAATATGGTTACGATTACGGGCAATTGAATCAATTACTGAATAAAGAATCTGGTTTATTGGGTGTATCTCAAATATCTGCCGATGTCCGTAGTATTATAAGTGCGATCGCCAATGGTAACCATCAAGCTCAACTAGCTCTCGACATTTTTACTCACCGAGTTACATCGGTGATTGGTTCGATGATTCCGGGGCTAGGAGGCTTAGACGTTTTAATTTTTACCGCCGGGATAGGAGAAAATTCCCCCTTAATTCGTGAGCAAGTATGTTCTCAATTTTCCTTCCTTAACCTCAAATTAGATCGAGAAAAAAATCAGGGCAAATGTCTTGATCGAAATATTGCAAACCCCGATTCCTCCGTAGCAATCATTACCATTAAAACTCAAGAAGACTGGGCGATCGCCCTTCAAACCCTTCCCTTTTGCCCCAAAGAATCATAACATAACCCCCAACAAATTAGACCGAACCATGGAGAGTTAGACAAAATGATGAATAATGGATAGTGAGTAGTTAAAAATAAATAAATATTAATTATCAATTGTCAATTATTACGTTCCTATGAAAAAAATTTTACTTGTAGAAGACAGTAAAACCACCAGAGAAATTATTAGTAACTTACTCACCAAACAAGGATTATTAGTACAAAGCGTAACCAACGGTGAGGATGCCTTAACAGTAATGAAAACCACCATACCAGATCTAGTTATATTAGATATAATCTTACCCAAAATGAACGGATACGAAGTTTGTCGGCATATCAAATCAGAACAAAAAACCCAAAAAGTTCCTGTAATTCTTTGTTCCTCCAAAAAAGAAGAATTTGATCGTTATTGGGGCATGAAACAAGGAGCAGACGCTTACATTAGTAAACCATTTCAAGCCAGTGAACTAATGAAAATGATTAAACAACTACTCAAAAAATAATTATTTATAATTTATTTTCTAATGGAAATAATACATTATAATTAATGATCAGTTACACTTCTCCTAATCTTTATTATTTAATTTTCATAAAATTTTAAAGAAGTTACACTGTAATTTCAGCCCAAGAGCATCGAAAATGGTAGATAATCAGAAAAATTCCCCATCTATGGACGAATCACCCTATTCCCTAACCCTTGATACAGAATTTACCGAAGATGTAGAAGCGTTAGAAGGGGAATCCCATCTTCGTTTTTTTCTCCCCTCAGGAGACGAATTCGCCCTCTCTGCCATGGGTATTAGAGAAATCATGCAACAAGAACCGGGAAATATTACCCCCGTACCCAACGCCTCCCCCCTACTGCTCGGGACAATCAATCTTCGAGGGGAAATTATTTGGGTAGCAGATCTAGGGCAATTTTTAGGGTATCCTAACATGTTAAACACCGATCGTGGTGAAGTTCCCGTAATTGCCGTCGAAGAACAAGACATTGTTCTAGGATTAGCAGTAAAATCATTAGGAGCAATTCACTGGCTAGAAGTGGATAAACTACAAATACCCCTAAATATTCCCGACCACATTGCCCCCTATGTTCAAGGGGAATGGGTAGAAGGAAGAAATCATCATATAAGGGTATTAGACCACATTGCGATTTTACGCTCAGCCCGTTGGGTAGCCTAACTTTAGAGTAGTTATATGATAGACACATTATTAAGTTTAAACTTAGAATTTAGCAACTGACGGAGAAGTAAAGATGGCATCAGAAACTGACTATCAAAAAAGATACACCCAAGCACAAAACGCCTATTTAGAAGGGAATTTGCCAGAGGCTCGTGATATTACCGATATTCTTGTTAATGACTACCCCGAAGATCCTGCTATCTTATTACTTAAAGGTCATATTTGCTTACAACAGGACGACTACGATAATGCTAAACATAGTTATCAAAAAGTTTTGCAACTGAGCGATCGCCCCGAGCTAATTAATTTAGCAAACCAAGGATTAGAACAAATAGACGAACAAGAAGACAACATCTATCCCGTAGAATTAGAAAATCCTAACTTTGGCGAAGAAGTAGAAGAATTTGAAGAAAGAGAGGAAGGAGATAACTGGACCAATAGTCTCTCCTTAGATAACCTCGATTGGGACCCCGAAGATTTAGAAGAAGAAGACATCGAAGATCCCACCCTCCAACAAAATCCCTCCTTCACCAATCAAGAACAATTATCAGATCAACTCAAAAATCCCTTTGACACGGATCAAGAAAATGACTTTGACGATGACATCACCGCCACCAATTTCGACTCCCTCTCTCAACCCTTCGACTTCGATCCTGAAAACCCCCAAGATGACGATGAATTTGAATTTGGGGTAACCAACATTCAAGACTTAGACGTTGATGTTAACCCCTCCGACATCGACTATGACAACCTTCCCTCCTTAGAGATGGAAGAAGAATCAGAAGAAGACATCACCGGTAGCCCCACTTTTGTGGTCTCCTCCCAAGACGAATCCTCCAACTCCCAAGAATCAGACCTAGTGGACTTAGAAGAAATGCTCACCAGCACAGGGGGAGACTTTCTTGACGACCTCAACGACGACGACTACGGCGACTATAGCTCCGCCCTAGAACCCCTAACCACCCCCTCAGGATCTTTTGCCACCAAAAATCAAAGCACCAATATTGAAGATGATGACGATCAACCCTTGGCTTTTGGAGATGATGAAAAATTCTTTTTAGCCCCCGACGATCTCGATGACATCCCCGACATCTCCTCCGATAGTATTCCCTCCTCTATTTTTCCTCAACCCCAACAACCACAAAACAACGATAAATTTGATGACGATGACGAAAGTAGCTTTAGCTTTAACACCTCAGACCTTAATAGCATTGACTTAGGGGGGGACGATGGCATAGGTACGAGTGCTTCTTTTTCCCCTTATACTAGCCCGGCCTATCAAGCCATGCCCTCTGAATTGGAGGTACACCCCAATAAATTTAGTAAATATTACAATCTATCCAGCTTCAACAAACAATTGTTCCATGGTTTACTAACAGGGGTAGTTTCCTTCGTGGCAGTGTTATTAATTACCTCATTCCAAGGAGGCGCCACGGAAGGGGAAAGACAGGGTTTAGGATGGGGAAATAAATTTATCCTTGGTTTATTGACAGGGATTGCGGCGGGGGGTACTACCGCAGGGGCAGGCCTAGTGATGGCAAAACACGTAGAACATTACACCAATGATCTTCAAAATCAGTTTGACTCCATTTATCAAGGTAATTACGATGTCAAAACTAGCGTTTACTCCCAAGATGAATTTGGAACTCTAGCTTCTAGTTTTAATCACATGGCGAAAATGATTAAAATGACCACCACCGAAGCCAAAAAAAGAGCCGAAGATACCGAAAAAGCTCGGGAAGATTTCCAAAAACAGGTGGTTAAATTCCTCGATGACGTGGAAGGAGCGGCAAGGGGTGATTTGACGGTTCAAGCGGAGGTTACTTCTGACGTTCTTGGGGCGGTGGCAGATGCTTTTAACTTAATCATTAAAAACGTTCGTACCATCGTCATTCAGGTAAAACAAGCGGCTATTCAGGTAAATAAAGGTAGTACCGATAGTGAAGTATTTGCCCGTAGTCAGTCGAGCGACGCTTTGAGAATGGCGGAGGAATTGGCGGTAACTCTTAATTCGGTGCAAATGATGACCGATTCGATTCAGAGGGTAGCCGAAAATGCTCGAGAAGCGGAGGAGGTTGCCCGTTCTTCTAGTGTGACAGCTTTGAAGGGGGGAGATGCGGTAGAGCGCACCGTGGCGGGTATTTTACAGATTAGGGAGACGGTATCAGAAACTACCCGTAAGGTAAAACGGTTGGCAGAGGCATCCCAAAAAATTTCTACCATTGTGGCGGTGATTTCTAACATTGCTTCCCGTACTAACCTTTTGGCTCTTAATGCTTCGGTGCAGGCTGCTAGGGCGGGGGAAGCAGGTAGGGGCTTCTCTATCGTAGCGGCGGAGGTACGACAGTTGGCGGATAGATCGGCTAAGTCTTTGCAGGAGATTGAACAAATTGTATTACAGATTCAAACGGAAACAGGCTCGGTAATGACGGCCATGGAGGAAGGTATTCAACAGGTGATGGATGTTACCCGCCGTTCTGAGGATGCTAAACGATCCCTAGAGGATATTATTCAAGTAGCTAATCGTATTGATGCCCTGGTGCGCTCTATTACCGCGGATACCGATGAACAAAGGGAGAATTCTAAGGGGGTAGCTAAAGTAATGCAGAATGTGGAGTTAACGGCCCAAGAAACTTCCCAAGAGTCTCAACGGGTGGCTGGTTCTTTACAAAATTTAGTAACCATTGCGAGGGATTTACTGTCTTCTGTGGATATGTTTAAGGTGGAATAGTCGGAGGATATGGAGAATAATAAGCAAAACTCGGTTTCTGCTCAGGGGGGTTTGTTTGCCCATACCCATTATGGTTTGTTGGGTTTACATCCTTCGGCCTCTGAGTTGGATATTCGTAGAGCTTATCGGGAGTTGAGTAAACTTTATCATCCTGATACTACTTCTTTACCTCTTGAGGAGGCTAGGTCTAAGTTTCAATGTTTGAATGAAGCCTATGGGGTGTTGGCGAATCCTGAGAGGCGATCGCTCTATGACCTTCAAATAGGTTACTCCCGTTGGAATGTGATTCAATCTCCCTTTAATTTTCATGAAGATGATTCCGAAGATAACTATCAAAGCTCTGCCTATTTAGATCCTACCGATCGCCCTTTATCATCAGGGGAATTATTTGCCTTGTTGTTAATGGGTATCACCCTTTTTGCTTGTCTTCTTCTCGCATTATCCCTTGCTTGGCTTAGAGCGTAAAACTTTTTACCATAGCCCACTATAAAAATTAAAAATAAAAAAACCTTGTCAACTTAAAAAATATTCGTTATACTATATAAGTGTCAAATTCAAGCCAGGATAGCTCAGTTGGTAGAGCAGAGGACTGAAAATCCTCGTGTCGGCGGTTCAATTCCGCCTCCCGGCATTAAAATAAAACCCATAACATAGGTAATTAAGTCCTAGGCTCATAGTACATTGAAATAACTCAGACTATAGCTAAATCAAGAAATTAACCCTTTTTGATGACTGATTGATGACATTTTGTGCTTTTTTGTCATAGTTTAACCATAATATAGACTCAAAGGATTAACTAAAGTAAGTCCTTTTAGGAGTAATTTATGAATCAAAATATATAGGTTAGTATCGCTGATATTGTGGCTCGTTTGGAGTTCAAGATGGATAAATTAGACGGGAAAATTGATCAAGTTGAGCAACGGCTAGAATCCAAACTTGAGAAGTTAGACCAAAAAATTGAGAATTTATCTAAAGAAGTTAATCCCCAGCTTTTTTGATGGGATAAAATCATAAAGCCATCAGCAACACCCAAAATATAATTAATTAATTTTCTCGTTAACATTTAACCAAGGAAAGTTGGACTTTAAATTTTGCCACTTTTGATTAATTAAAGTGCGCTGATTAATCAAATAAATACTAACCAAAGTAAGACTAACTCCGCCCCATTGTAAGAAAGAGAGTTTTTCCCCCAAAATCAAACCACCAAAAGTTAAGGCAAACACAGGAGTTAAAAAAGTCAGCGCACTTAGACTCGTAATATTACCCTTAGATGCCAAATAAAAGAATACACCATAAGCGATCGCACTGCCAAATATGGTCGCATAACTAATAGATAACCAACCAGAAAAACTAATATTAACCCACTGATTTGTTTCCGTAACCCCACTGAGGATGAATAACATTAAACCGCCAATCACCATATGCCATCCCGTAGCCAACACCGTATCCACATGACGACCAATATAAGGAATCATAACAGTACCCAACGCCATAGATAAAGAAGCCAATAACATTAACCACTCCCCATTATTAAACAGCCCTTCCCAGCTAAAATAAAACGCCCCCCAATTACCCTCAACCAAACTCATAATCCAATCGTCAGGCAAACCAATTAAACTAATGCCCATAATGCCCACACCTAGCCCCAACCAACCCCAAAAACCAATCATATCCTTAAATAACCAACGACACAAAATCGCCACCAATAAAGGCTGAGAATCAATCATAACCGAGCCTAATCCGGCCCCTGTGCGCAACAACCCCTCCGCTAAAAAACCCTGAAACATTGCCCCATCCACCAAAGCAAATAAAAAAATCCAGCCCCATGCTTTTAGGGATTGAGGTTGTACACTTTTCCCCCTACCCACAAACATCAAAACTAAAATCCCCGCAGGAAAAATTCTCAATGCCCCCAAGAATATAGGGGTAGTCTCTAAAATGATACCTTTCATGGCTACCATGGCCGTACCCCAGAGAAAAAACGGCGCAACATAAATGATGGGATTCCAAAAACTAGAATTAATGTTCTTTTGTGCTTCCATTGATTACTCAAAGATTGTTACATTTCTTAATGGTAACCAAAATGTCTTTTTCCTACTCAGAACTTTTATGCAATAATACAGAAATACTAAACAAGATATAACCCACACAATAGGAAGCAAAAAAATCTGTAACCCAGTGTACCCCCAAATATACACTACTAATACCCATTAAAATCATTAAAATACTGACAAGAGTAAATAGAGTAAATCGCCAACGGGGAAAATATTCGGTTATAAAATAGGTGATGAGGAGATATAGAAGTAGATTTCCTGATCCATGACCACTAGGATAACTATAACCATATACATTATCAACCATTCTATCCACAGGACGAGGTATTGCAAATAATGGTTTTAATACTTTATCAATCAATAATAATACCGATAAACATGATAAAGCCATCACTTGAGCTTCAATCCATAAACGTTTCCAGACTAAAAAAATTAAACTAAATAATACTATAAAAACTGCTACTTCTGCTTCCCCCACAAAGTAAAAAAATCTAGCTACTGATTCAAACCAACTAGGAAAATTATTTTGAATTAATTCTTGTAAGTATATGTCTAAATAATTTAAGTCACCCTTTGCTACATAGTAGGATAGGATTATAAAAAATATAAATACAAAGCTAAAAATTGTAACCTGTAATAAATTAAAATGGTTCGTAATATTTTTGGGTTTAATAATATATTTTATTTTCATTCTTAAAAGGCATTAATTTAATAGAATAAGTGAGTAAAAAAAGCGTTTTAAATACGACGATAATTTTTTAAAATAATTGTTTGATAACACCTTATCTTTATTTTTGTTCAACGATGTATCGTAAGTCACTATTGTAAACAATTGAGCATCAAGAATCTATTAATCCAAAGAAAATTAATCCTATCTTGCTATGTACTTCATTCAGACATAAATAAAAAAAACTAATATATAACATTAACAGCTAAAAAACCTATTTTTGAAGATAACCGAACCTGTAAAGCCCTATATACCGTACTTTATTAGAAAAACAAATATATTGCATGTCAGTGTTGGTACTCATTTTATAATATAAAAAAAACTTATTTATTTTCTTGATAAGAATTTCATTGCTAATGTGTAGAGCATAATTGACATTTATCCTTTACTATTCTTAATAGGCTTACTTTTATAGTAAGAAATAGCATTTGCAAACTATTTATTAAAGGAAACAAAACATGGCAACTTATAACGTAACCCTAGTTACTGAAGACGGCGAACAAACTATTGAAGTACCCGATGATGAGTATATCCTTGATGTAGCTGAAGAACAAGGTATTGATTTACCTTACTCTTGTCGTGCTGGTGCTTGTTCCACTTGTGCTGGTAAAATCGTTTCTGGTACTATCGATCAATCTGATCAATCTTTCTTAGATGATGATCAAATTGAAGCTGGATATGTTTTAACCTGTGTTGCTTATCCTACTTCTGATTGTAAAATCGAAACCCACAAAGAAGAAGACTTGTACTAATACTAAGTAATTTTTTTGATTGGGGAAACAATTGATTGTCATTAAGATAGGGCAGTTGATTGTTTCTCAATTGTTTATAAGGCCCCCAGGTGATGGTAGGGCTATTTTTTTTGTCTGTTAAAATTGGATAAATAATAATTGTTTTCCATTTTACCAGAAAAAGTCGTTAGAATCATTATATACAGCATAGTCAAGCAATCATAATGCCTCCCTTGAATTTAGATTTTAAAACCGTTTTTCCTTACCAATTAGATGATTTTCAGGTAGATGCGATCGCACTTCTCGACGCAGGAAAATCAGTATTAGTAACTGCGCCCACAGGTTCAGGAAAAACCCTCATTGGGGAGTATGCTATTTATCGTGCCTTAAACAGTGGGCAAAGGGTATTTTACACCACCCCCCTCAAAGCCCTATCAAACCAAAAATTCAGAGACTTTCAAGAAAAATTTGGTCAAACTCCCATCCCAGAATCAGGTTTATATGCCGAAATCGGCTTAATTACCGGGGATGTATCTATTAACCCAGAAGCGCCCATCGTGGTAATGACAACGGAAATTTTCCGTAATATGCTATACAGTACCCCCATCGGCGAAGTAGGTACATCTGTTCGTAATGTGCAAAGTGTTGTCCTTGATGAATGTCATTATATCAATGATCCAGGTAGGGGAACAGTGTGGGAAGAATCAATTATTTATTGCCCCCCCCATATCCAATTAGTAGCCCTTTCTGCCACCGTGGGCAATCCTCAACAGCTATGCGACTGGATAAACCATGTCAGGCGTTGTCATTTCCAACAGGGGGATTTTAGTCGTTGTGAATTAGTTAATTCCGACTTTCGCCCCGTACCCCTCAAATTTTACTTTAGCCATAGTAAAGGATTACAAAATTTATTTAAAGATAAAACCGATAAAATAAACCCTCAATTAAAAAGCCTTTTAAGACCGAATAAAAGAGGAAGATTTGATCGCAAAACTTGCCCCACCGTAAAAGGTTTAACCCAACAATTAAATAACCAAAATATGCTCCCTGCTATTTATATTATATTTAGTAGGAAAGGTTGTGATCAAGCCGTTGAGTCTCTCAATTATGTTAACTTAGTTTCCGTGGCAGAAAGCAAAAAAATATTATCCTATTTACTAAAATTTTTACTACTAGAAAGTATTGAATTACAAGATAAAATAGTAGATTTTGCCAGAAAAGAACATGAAATCACCTATGAAAAAGTAATTAATTTTATTACTAACAAAGAAAATTCCGAAGTAGAATTAATAGAATTTTTGACCGAAAAGCCTCTCTTAAAAGAAAGAATTTTACGCTTTTTAGGGGATAATAGCGAATTGGTAAGAAGTAGCCAAATTGAACCCCTTACCCGAGGAATTGCCGCCCACCATGCAGGAATTTTACCCGCTTGGAAAGAATTGGTAGAGCGTTTATTTGAACAAGGTTTAATCAAAATAGTCTTTGCCACCGCCACCCTTGCCGCCGGGATAAATATGCCAGCGCGTACTACCGTTATATCCGCCCTCAAAAAAAGAGGAGATGATGGCATTCGCACCCTCACCCCCTCAGAATTTTTACAGATTGCCGGAAGGGCAGGGCGCAGGGGTATGGATGATGTGGGTTATGTTGTCACCGTGCAAACCCCCTACGAAGGAGTATTAGTGGCTTCTAAATTGGCAAAAGCTGAACCAGAAGCGTTGCGTAGTTGGTTTACTCCTAGTTATGGCATGGTGTTAAACCTATTACAAAAACACACCATTGAAGAAGCAAAACAGTTATTAGAATTGAGTTTCGCCGAATATTTAGCCCAAGAGCAACTTAATCCCCAAGAAGAGGCGATCGCATCTTACACCAGAGAAATAACCAGGCTAGATGTCAGTTTAGCAGGATATAACAGCAAAGAATTAGCCTCCTACGAAAAACTAAAAGAAAGACTAAAACAAGAGAAAAAAATTCTCAAACTATTCCAAAAAAACTGGCGTCAACAAAGAGTACAAACCCTCAAACCCTCCATTCCCAACCTCACCATCGGCAATATCCTTAGCCTCAATCGCCAAGGCAAAAAAAACGCCTACGTCATCGAAGCCGTCTTAATCGCCAAAATATCCAACAATAGCCAAGAATTCTTTCTATGCCTAGGAAAAGACAACCATTGGTATGTCGCCTCCATCAGTGACATCATCGACATCAACTCAGGCAAAATGCCCCCCAACCTTCTCGAAAACCTTTACCTACCCGAAATCGACAATATCAGCGCCGGGCAACTGTGCGCTGGGGATGCCACCAGTGGAGCAATTATTCCCCTCATTGCAGATTATGAAAAAGAATATACCCCCGTTAGTGAAGAAATTATCAGCCAAGAAAGACGCATTGAAGCCGTCGAAAACCTCATCAAACAACACCCCCTCGACAAAGTGGAAAAAATTGGGCAATTGATGCGCAACAACAGCAAAAGACAAACCCTCAAACAAGAATTAACCACCATCCAAAACCAATATCAAAAAGTAAAGTCTAATAGCTCATACTATTGGCAAGAATTTTTAGCCCTCGTGGAAATATTACGAGAATTTGGAGCATTAAAAGAATTTGAACCCACCATTCTCGGCGAAGCCGCCGCCGTCATTCGAGGAGAAAACGAACTATGGTTAGCCCTAGCCCTCACCTCCGGCCATTTAGACTTTTTACCACCCCATCACCTCGCCCCCGCTATTACAGCCCTAATTACAGATCCCCCCAGATTTGATACATGGGTAGCCTACCAACCTTCCCCCCAAGTATTAGACGCTTTAGGATTAGTTAAAATAGCCGATGAATATAACCCAGAAGAACAATTGCCAGAAACTCGACGTAAACTATATCAGGCGCAAAATAAAAGAGATATTACCATGCCCGTTTACCTCGAAAGAGATGTTATTGGCTTATCCGAGGCTTGGTGTTTAGGGGTAACATGGGACGAACTTTGTTCTAACACTACCCTTGATGAAGGAGATATTGTCCGTATTTTACGGCGCACCGTGGATGTATTATGGCAAATTCCCCAAGTGCCTGGGATTAATGCTCGATTAGCAGACACCGCTAGGGATGCCTTTGCTAAAATGAAACGTTTTCCCATTTAATTCACAAGAATCATGATACAGCGCACCCTAACCATTATCCGTTAGGGCAATTTCCATCACCTTCACGGGGAGAATATTATAAACCTGTTGTAAATATTGCATCAGGGCTTGAGCATCGTTATAGGGCAAAGGAATATCCCCCAAAACATCAAGAATATTTTTATTATCCGTAGGAGGAGTAATCACCACCAAAGAAGAATCCAATGGCTCATCATATTCCCAAAAACTATCAATACTAAGAGGTACAGAAGTTTTATTAGCCTTAGCCTTTCTCTTGGGTAAGGATTTAATTTTACCTAACATTTCTGGTTGTGGAGTTTTGCCCGATAACTTAATACCACGACAAACCCTCAAGGCTTCTAAAATTTGTTCTTTACTTCTTCCCCTCAACTGGAATATGATAAAAGGGTCTTCACTAAAACGATCTGCTAGTTGATAGTAAACTGCCCCAATGTGTTTACATGGATTGGCTTTATCAGGACAAGTACAACGGGATTTAACATCAGTAAGATTAAAAGGAAATAAACTCAAGCCATTTTTAATAAATACCTGTTCGATTTCTGAAGGCATCTCCCCCACCAACAGTTGAGCCGCTAACAGGGCTTTTTCCGACATTGTTTCGATGACATATCCCCAATCTTCATCAGAAAATGCCTCTAGGGAAAGGGTGACTCGATAGGGTTGGGATTCGCTTCCTTGTACTTCGGAGATAAGATGATTTTGTTTAAATTCTATATTGAGTACGTTTCCTTCTCTGGCGTAGTTACGCGCCCTTTCTAATCTTTTTTTGAAGCGATAGGAGTCTAATAATTCTAGCCATTTTTCTACCCACCACTGTCTATTAATCATTTGATTCATCGATTTTTATCCAAAAAAAAATATGTCTAGTTTGAGGGGTTTTTTATATTTTATCAGTTTTAGGACTCTCAAAAAATACAGCAATAAGCCCATAGGGATATATGGTAATTAATTTGAATGGTTGATAATTGTTACTTTCAGTTAAAATTATTTGAAGCAAAAAGGTAGCACTGTGGCTAAAAAAAATAATGCCGAATAGAGATAGTTATAAAATATATTTGCTGATTATATCCTATATATTAGGATTGTTACTAACTGGTTTAAGTATTATTAAAGGCAATGAAATATTTTTAGTTTTAATAATAATAATTATTAGCTTAATTCTTGCTTTTACTATTCCTTTAAAATGGTATTTTGCCCCCAAAAAACCATGGTGGTTAATAGCAGGTTTAGTTATTATTAGTAGTTATTATTATTATCAATGGAAACTACCTAAACCCTCTCCCATTGATATAAGTCATCAGTTAACTACCATCGAGGATAGTTTTGATAATAGTTTACAGATAAAAGGAAAAATTATTACCCCCCTGCAAGTAAATCGTAATCAACGGGCAAGATTTATTTTAGAAGCCAAAGAATTTGAAGGTAAAAAGGTTAATGGCAAATTATATGTTACTGCCCCTTTGTTAGAAACTATCAATTTATTTCCCTCCATGGAAGTCACTTTAACAGGAAGATTATATCAACCACCGGTGGCAAATCAACCAGGGGGATTTGATTTTGCTAGTTTTTTATCACGGCAGGGCATTTGGGCAGGTTTTAGCGCCCAAGGAGTTGAGTTAAATAAGTTTGGCAATATTTATCAGCAATCGGTATATGAGTTGAGAAAAAGGGTGATTCAATCTCATGTACGTTATCTTAATATTCCCTATGGTACTTTAGTTAGTGCCATGGTGATTGGTAGTCGGGGAGTTGATTTATCCTTTGAGATTCAAGATTCTTTTCGGGATGCAGGGTTAGCCCATATTTTGGCTGCTTCTGGTTTTCATGTCTCAATTTTGTTGGGTTTTGTTTTATGGTTAAGCGCGAGGTTTTCTTCGGGGTGGCGTTTGGGTTGTGGTATGGTTAGTCTTTTGTTTTATCTTACCCTCACGGGGTTTTATCCTTCAGTGTTAAGGGCTAGTTTTATGGGATTGGCGGTATTGGTTGCCCTCTGGGATGATAGTCGTCGGGTGAATGTTGTTGCTAGTTTATGGTTAACTGCTTTGATTTTATTATTGATTAATCCTTTGTGGATATGGGATTTAGGTTTTCAGCTGAGTTTTTTGGCTACTTTTGGCTTGATTATGACTTTTCAACCCATTGTTTCCCGCTTAGATTTTTTACCGACTACCATTGCCAGATTAGTGGCTGTGCCTTTAGCGGCTACTATTTGGATTATACCTTTACAGGGTTATATTTTTCATCGTCTTCCTGTTTATAGTATTTTGACTAATATTGTGGTTTCTCCTCTGGCTTTAATTCTTACTCTCGGGGGTATTATTAGTGGTTTTATTGGTTTATTTTTGCCCATGGTAGCCAGTGCGATCGCCCTTATGTTGTATCCTTTTATTAGGTTAATGATTGAAATAGTGAAAATAAGTAATAATTTACCGTTTTCATCTTTAGCCATGGGAAATATTTCCCTAACAGTAATATCAATTACCTATGCTATTTACATTGGAATTTGTTTTCATCCAACCCTACAAAAACGATGGAGAGAATTAAGCCTATTTATAATTTGTCTAATTATCATTCCCATTATCTATCAAAAAATTAACCTAACCCAAGTAACAATCATTAGAAATAATCCACAACCTATCATCATCATTGAAAATAATCTTCATAATTACCTAATCAATCTGCCTGACAAAAATAATCTTAACTATACCCTAACTAACTTTCTCAATCATCAAGGAATCAATAATATTGACTTAATTCTAGCTAAACCTAACCTAGAAAATAACCTATCTCTTAATTATCTCAATCAAAAAACCAACATAAAAAATATTTATCAAAACCAAAAAAATCCCCTAAATCTACATCCCCTATCCCATGACTTAGACATTATCACATGGGAAATAGAAGATAAAAAATGGATGTTTATTAACACAGAGAAAACCATTAACCTAGATACTGCCAGTATAGGTAACATTGACACCTTAATATGGTCTGGGAATAATCTTTCCATCTCAGATATAGAAAAAATTAATCCTTCTACAATCATTAACTATAACAATTTTAATCAAGAAAAGTTATTAAAATCTCCAAAAATTAATATCTATTCTCTCCCCCAAGAAAATGCCATTCAATGGCAACCAAATAAAGGTTTTTTACCATACCAAGAAAGTATATATTAATGACGTTGTTTTTAATTAAGGTAGAAAATAATTCACCAACACCAAATTAATTAACTAATCCCATCATTCTTATCCAATTCCTCTAAAATATCATCAACAGTTTCATCCTCTGAATCATCCTGCTTGTCTTTTTCTTCCTCCTCATCCAGAAAATCCCAATTATCAGACTCATTAACATTATCTACCTTTAACTTATCGGTAACATCATCAAAGGAATTAACAATATCCTCACTAGGAATTTCCATGGCAACATCTTCCCCTGTCATGATATTTTCTTCTTCTTCCTGTTTTTCTTCTATCTCAGAAGCCATAATGGGGTTTATCTCTTCTTCTACTTCTTGACTAGAAATAATATCTTGCCCATCATTAAAACTATCATCCTCTAACAAGGTTTCATCATCGGAAGATGCTTCTAAAAATCGGGTTTCATCATCATCAGCGCCCCCTTCTTCCAAAACTGTTTCATCATCAGGGGATGACTTCTCCAAAATTGTTTCATCATCAGCGCCCCCAGGGGAGTCATTGTCTAAAATATTTTGTTCATCAGGGGAAGATTCTGCTAAAGTGGCTTCATCAATGGGTAAATCTGAATCTTCTTCTATAACCGTGGGAATGTCTTGGGGAGGATTGGATTTACTTTCTTCTTCGTCAAAAAAGCCATTGTTACTATCTTCATCGGGGTTATCAATAAAATTATCACCGATTTCCTCATTTTCCTGATTAACTTTATTTTCTGGGGCTACTTTTTTCTTTTTACCGCCTAAAATACCGCCAAAAATCTTAGTAAAGAAACCTTTTTTCTGCTGTGATTGTGGCGATTCATCTTGCCCATTAACAACCAAAGATTCTTCTGAATTATTTTCTGCTTGATTTACCATAGATAAATCTTTTTCTTCTTGCCCAAGGGGGGGTGAAAGATTGTCTTCTTCTACCTCTTGTAAATCATCAGATACCTTATTGGCTTGATTGTCTGAAGTTTCTGACTCACTTATTTCAGAAAGACTAACATCAGAAGATGGAATAATTTCTTCTTCCTCTACTTTCTCTAAGGCTTCTTTGATTTCTGGGGTAATTTCTGGAAAATTATCATCCTCAGAAGTTTTTGCTTTTTCCTCTTCTTTTATTTTTGAAGAAACCGTTTCTTTTTTCTCACTAGGTTTAGAAAATTTACTTAAAATACTTAATACAAAACTAAGCACAGAGAAACCCTCTAGGGTATTATTTTCATTGCTTAACCATGCCTTACGCAAACTTATATTTTCCCACATAAAGGCGATCGCAACGGTTACAATAGCTAATTGAGAAAGTAAAATAGCCCCCGTCACTCTCCCCGCACAAATCCATAAAGTTAAACCATAAAACAAGCCCAACGCACTCCAAAGAAAATCATCTCGACGATGAATCTTGGGGCGCACAAAAGCACTTAAATATAAATTTAAACTGGCAATGGCAATAATAATAGCTAGAAAATAACTTAACATCACGAATTTCCCTGATGGCTATGCTGTGCTGTACCATTTTATTATAATGGACGAGGTAACGCTAGTTTTCCTCCAAATATATATTAAGGGCTTCTTTCATTTCCGTCACCGAAGTTGTAGCCGTGCCAAATACCCTTACCACAATACTAGCTGCCAAATTTCCTAAAACTGCCGCTTCCCAAGGATTTGCACCACTACACAAAGCCAAGGATAGCGCCGCCACCACCGTATCACCTGCCCCCGTAACATCAAAAACATCTGTACGATTAAAGGCAGGTATATGCTCTACTTCTAGTTTATTATCTTTCCGAGAAAACAAACTCATTCCTTCCTCACCCCTAGTGATTAACATATACTTAGCCCCCGTTTTCCCTAATAAATCCTCCCCTGCCCTCCACAACGTAGCCTCATCATTAATGGCATAACCTACTGCTAATTCTGCTTCAGGTAAATTAGGGGTAAATAAAGTTGCCCCTGTAAACCGTGGCAAATCTTTTTGACTATCTACCACCACTAAATGATGATTTAATGATGATTTAATAACAGATTGAGTAAATACCCCATCACCATAATCAGAACAAACCACCCCATCTACGTGGTATAATTGACTCTCAATATAATGGGATAATTGTGATTGTAATTCTGGGCAAGGAAAATCATCGGATTTACGGTCAACCCTAACTATTTGCTGAGTAACAGACTGTCTAGCGTGGCCTGCAATGCGGGTTTTTGTCACCGTTGGGCGAGTACAATCTTTAATGATGCCCGTGGTATCGATATTTGCTGAATGAAAAATTTTGATGAGGGCTTCCCCCTGAATATCATCACCCACATATCCCGCTACTTTAATATTAGCCCCTAACTTTGCCAAATTATAGACTGCATTGGCACCGCCTCCCGGAATTTGTCTGGTTTCTTCATGGCGTAATATTAATACAGGGGCTTCCCTCGATAATCTCTCCACTTCTCCGGTTAAAAATTCATCGAGGGTTAAATCTCCTACTACCAACAAATTAAGGTTTTTAAAACTGTCTAAAATGTTGTTTAATTGATGTTGCTTCTCTCTTAATTGAGAGATAAATTTAGACTCATCACACATCATAAATAAACGGGATTAATTATACTAATTCAAGGGAAAATTCATATTTATTTTTGGCTTTTTGATCACAAAAAGTGATTAATTCATTTAAAGCCTCTGGATGTTTTGTGGTAATGATTTTACCACCTATTTGATCGTACTCGTCGTTGGTTGATTTACGCCACATCTTTTCTATGGTGATAGCTACATCAGATAATTGTTTATCTAAATCAGTATGATAATTGAGGATTAAATCAAAGGTGGTTGGTGGATTGAAAGATTTTTCAACGATTAAATGGATACCCTCTTTTGTAATATCGAGGGTAAAGCCGACAAATTTTCCGTCACTGTCTAAAGCCCGACATACTGCTAAAACTCGACGGCTACTTCTTTGCTCATTAATTCCCGTCATCAAAAATACCTTTTTTTATTATTTTTATGTTTAATGTTAGTGTATCTTTTTTATGAATGAATAAATTAATTTTTTAATGAAAATTAATCTACAAATTCTAATTCTAATTCCGTATTTTCTGGGGTAATTGGCTCATTTCCTAAAATATCTGCACTGTTTTCGATTTCTTCACGGGCTTGGTTGTTAGGGTTTGTGGGCGAATTATTTTCAGGGGAATTATTAGGGTTAGGATTTTGAGATTGGGAATTAGAAAGAATATTTCGCACGGATTCGGGGTTTTGAGGAGGGTTTGAAGGAGGATTGATATTGATTTGGGCTGGAGTTGTTGCCCCTGATGAGTTGATTTCGGGAGGGTTATTGTTAGTGGGTTGATTGTTATTGGTGGGGGTAGGGTTATTGTTAGTGGGTTGATTGTTATTGGTGGGGGTAGGGTTATTGTTAGTGGGTTGATTGTTATTGGTGGGGGTAGGGTTATTGTTAGTGGGTTGATTGTTATTGATAGGGGTAGGGGTGCAGACTTCATTATTAGGCTTAAACTCCACATATACATGGA
>NZ_JADEWC010000018.1 GCF_015207825.1 Cyanobacterium stanieri LEGE 03274 | reverse complement strand
CCCCCTACCCCCATCAACAAGAAGCCCTTGAAGCATGGAAAAAAGCCCAGAGACAAGGAGTTATCGTCTTGCCCACCGCCGCCGGAAAAACCTATCTAGCCCAAATGGCGATCGCCTGTACTCCTCGCACCACCCTAATATTAGTGCCAACCCTAGACTTAATGCACCAATGGTATGCCCAAATAGAAAAAGCCTTCCCCGCCACCGAAGTAGGCTTACTAGGGGGAGGAAGCCACGACAGTAGCCCAATTTTAATCGCCACCTACCACAGCGCAGCCATTCATGCCAAACACCTAGGCAACCAATACGCCCTACAAATATTTGATGAATGCCACCATCTGCCCACCGACTTTTTTAAAGTCATCGCCGAAGAATCCATCGCCCCCTACCGTCTTGGTTTAACAGCCACCCCCGAAAGAGGAGACGGAAGCCATAATAAATTAGATACCCTCATCGGTAAAGTAATTTACCGCAAAACCCCTGAAGAATTATCAAAAATTGCCCTGAGTGAATACCAAATTATTCCCATTAAAGTTACCCTTACCCCCGAAGAAAGAAAACAATATCAACAAGCCATCCAAACCCGCAACGAATTTTTAAAACAATCTCACATTTATCTATCCAGCCTTGAAGGATGGCAAAAATTTGTCATCGCCAGCGCCAAATCCCCCGAAGGAAGAAGGGCAATGATAGCCCATCGCCAAGCCAAAGAAATCGCCTCAGGCACTAATGGTAAACTAAAAATATTAACAGAATTAATCAGTAAACACTATCCCGATAAAATATTAGTATTTACTAACGATAACGCCACAGTCTATCGTATCTCCCAACAATTTCTAATTCCCGCCATCACCCATCAAACCCCAGTAAAAGAGCGTCACCAAATTTTAACAAAATATCGAGAAGGAGATTATAAAATCATTGTCGCTTCCCATGTATTAAATGAAGGTGTTGATGTACCCGATGCCAAAATTGCGGTAATATTATCAGGTACAGGCTCGACAAGGGAATATATTCAAAGATTAGGACGTATTTTGCGCAAAGCTAATCAAGAAGAAAAATTAGCCAAACTCTACGAAGTCGTCGCTGAAAATACCAGCGAAGAAAAAACCTCCCACCGTCGTCAAGAAAAAATTAAACCCCCCCAAAAAGCCGAGGTAATACCCTTATTTTATGACACTACTCAAAATAACAGTAAGTTTAAGGCTGCCGAAAAAAAAGATAACCCTTTCCATAACGAATAAATAACAATTCTATGCACTCGCGCAACAAACTAAATGATTTTTCAGTAGCGCCTAAGTAGCCTGTGTTACAGTATCTTGATAATTACTTAGGCTATCCTTGACATATTAAAATTTCAAGACATTGGGAAAAGCGTAAGTGATTTATATATCTATAGTTGAAGGGAATCCCCATTTGCGATCGCTCCTAGGATGGCATTTACAACAAGCAGGTTACATTACCCATCAATATAGCACTATTCAACAAGCAAGGAAAAACCTTTCTCAAAATCCATCTACCCTAATGATTATCGATTCAGATTTACCCGATGGAGACGGAGTAGAATTTTGTCGCTGGTTATCCCAATCTAGTCAAACCCTAATTTTAATCTTATCCGCAAAAATAGGCGAAAAAGATGTTGTTAACGGCTTAAAAGCAGGGGCAGATGATTACATCAAAAAACCCTTCGGAATGCAAGAATTTTTAGCCAGAGTGGAATCTTTACTACGTCGTTTTCGAGTTAATAACGCCCCCCTCATCCTTGATTTTGGAGACTTAAAAATAGATTTAGTACAAAGGAGGGTAGAATTTAGAGGGGAATTTATCGACTTAACCCCCCAAGAATTTAGCTTACTCTATGTGTTAACCCAAGCCCAAGGAATCGCCCTAAGTAGAACAGAATTACTAAGAAGGGCATGGCCAGAAGAAATTGAAAATCAGCGCACCATTGACACCCATGTATTATCATTACGTAAGAAAATAGAAGTTGATCCTCGACAGCCTAATTTAATTCAAACGGTGCGTAATGTGGGTTATCGTTTTAATCTTGAGTTATTGCAACAAGATAATAATCCTCCATCTGCCCAAGGTTATCATCACCCTAAGCACTATTATTCTCAGAATAATCACCTTTCGCCCACCATGAAAGTATTGGGAGTTAGTAATTAAGAGTTAAAGAAGTTTTAGGTTATTGGTTGCAAGTAATAGTTTAGCCATTGCTGATTTTAAGTATGAAACATTATTGAATTACACAAAAAACTAAGACTTCTAAATATTATAACTGTTCCCTATTCCCCGTTCCCTGTTCCCTTCCTCAACAAGAAATCATACCTTAATTGACCAACGCCATAAATAAAACTAGCTCAACACAGTCTTAAAACTTAAAACATATAATTGTTGCAACCATATAGGAAGCTGTAATCCGACAACGCAACAAAACTTCATGCTGAGTAATATTTCGTTACAAAATATCGTTGCTTAATTAAAAGTATTATAATTGTTATAAAGAATACAAAATATACTATTATTCTTGTTATAAAAACTATATAATTTTTCCGAACAACAAATATTTAAAATATAAACAAAATTAACTATATTTTTAGACTTTAAAAACCACGTTATATATGATGTTGAATATTTTTTATAAGAGAAATATTCATAAAATCATCAGTCAATAGTCAATAAATCTTAGTTTAAGATAACAAAACCAAAAATTAAACGAAAACAATATTAAATATACATTGAGAATATATAAAGTAATAAAACCATAAAAAAAATATCAAACTTGATTAAAAATCGAGATGATATAGAGATAAAATAAAAATGAATAAAGAGAAAAAAACTATTGAAAATCTAAAAAAAACATCATTTAATAAAATTATAAATAATCAAGTTTTAAGAGAAATTACAGCCCTAACTCCCGATGTAATTTTTCAATTTTTTATGGATAAAAAAGATAATTATTATTTTTCCTTTGTCAGTGATGCCAGTCAACACATATTGGGATTAAGCCCCGAAGAAATTACCGATGATGGACAAAAATTATTTAATTTAATTGAGAAAGGGCAACGGAATGATTTATGGCAAATTATTTATTTATCCCGCCAATATTTAAGAGACTTAAACTATAGTTTTTCCATTGTTACTCCTAAAGGTAAACAAAAATATTTGAAAATTCATTGTATCCCCTCTACCATTGATGATTGTGTGGTATGGAATGGGGTAATTTCTGACATTACCATTGATAAACAAAGGGAAATTGCCCTGAGGGAGAATGCCTTATTTCAAAAGGCAGTTAACTCCATTATGAAGAAAATGCGGGATAGTCTCGATTTTGAGGTGATTTGTAATACTACCTGTGATGAAGTTAGAAATATTTTAAAGTGCGATCGAGTTTCTGTCTATGGTTTTCAAGAAGATTGGGGGGGAGAATTTATTGCCGAAAGTAAAAAAGTTGGTTTAATCTCCTTGGTAGAACAAAATAATCTCCGTAGATGGGATGATAGTTACTTACAGGAAAACCATGGGGGGCGTTACCGTCAGGGAGAAGTAACAACCATTAATGATATTTCTCAGGCAAATTTTTCCCATTGTCATCGTCGGTTGTATCAGGAATTTGATGCCCAAGCCATGTGTATTGTGCCTATTTTTACCCGTGATAAATTATGGGGTTTATTGGGGGCTTATCATTGTCAATCTTTTTTTTGGGTATCAAGACAGGTTAATTTACTCAAGCAAATTGCTGTACAATTGGGTATTGCTATCGAACAAGCTGAACTTTTTTTGGAGGTGCAAAAAAAATCGGCACAATTAAAAGTAGCTAAGGAAGAAGCCGAAATTGCTAATCTTACAAAAAGTGAATTTTTAGCCAATATTAGTCATGAAATTAGAACTCCTATGAATGCTATACTAGGGTTTTCTGATTTATTAAAAGATTTTATACCTGATAATTTGGCTAGGAGTTATCTTGATTCTATTTCGAGTAGTGGTCATACTTTATTAGCTTTGATTAATGATATTTTGGATTTATCTAAAATTGAAGCGGGAAAAATGAGGGTAGATTATGAGGCTTTAAATGTTAGAGATTTATTGCAAGAAATTATTACTATTTTTCAGTATCAGTCGCAAAAAAAGGGTATTGATTTAATTTTGGATATTCGGGAAGATTTTCCTGTGGGGGTGATATTTGAGCCGATTCGCTTAAGACAAATTTTGTTTAATTTGATTGGTAATGCCATTAAGTTTACTGAACATGGTTTTGTAAGGGTTAAGGCTGGTTGTTATAACGGGGAAGGCTTCGAGGTAGGTATTAAAAATTGTGGGTTTTTTATTGCCATTGAGGATAGCGGTATAGGTATTCCTGAGGAGGATATGGAGAGGGTTTTTGAATCTTTTACTCAGCAAAATGGACAAAATAATCGTAAATATGGTGGCACGGGCTTGGGGTTAACGATTACTAAAAAGTTGGTGAATATGCTTGATGGCACCATTGAGGTTTCAAGTGCGGTGGGGGTGGGCAGTGTGTTTACGGTTACTTTTCCCTTGGTGGGTTGTGCTTTGGTTTTTCCTTCTCCCATGGCATCTTTATTGGATGATAATTTGGAACAATTTGAGCCTTTGACGATTTTGGTGGCTGATGATGTTCCTTCTAATTTACAGTTAATGAAGGGTTTTTTCCATGGTACTCTCCATCATCTTGTTTTTGCTGAAGATGGTCAAGAGGCGATCGCCAATACCCTAAGATATAAACCCCAATTAATTTTACTAGATTTAAAAATGCCTGTTTTAGATGGTAAAGAGGTAGTGAAATTTTTAAAACATAATTCTAGTACCAAAGATATTCCCATTGTCATTGTCACCGCATCCCCCCAAGCCGAAAATATAGAAGCAATAAAACCCCTAATATTTGAACTATTGCCCAAACCAGTGCGCCGTAGCGACATCGTCACCATTCTCAAAAAATTATTTGCTCAAAATACATCCCTAAAAACTGCTTATTTTTTGCCCCCCTCACAAGAAAAAAATCATCCCTTGCCCCCCCCTCAAAGGAAAGAAATGATTAATATCCTCCAAGATAAATACCTACCCCTATGGGAAAAAGCCCATAAAACCAAAATAACCGCTTATATTAGGGAATTAGCCCAAAATTTGACCCAAGAAGCCAAAAAGTATGATTATCAGCCTCTATGGGAATATAGTCACCATTTACAAGAGCAAATTAATTCCTTTGACCTTGATTTATTAGAACAAACCCTTGATGATTTTCCCCATTTAATCGAATCAATCCAGAAAAACTAGGTATCATGATGACAACATATAAAAAAACATTTTAACTGAATAAGATTAAATGCCTAGCAATATTACCAGTCAACAAGTAGAACAAATTGTAAATAATCTACACCATGATCCCTTTGAAATATTGGGGATTCATCTTCTTAGCCAAGAAGAAGGCGAGAAAACCTATGTGATTAGAGCTTATTTACCCAAAGCCTCCGAAGCCTATGTTATTGCCCCAGAACTTCGAGAAGAATATAAGATGCGATCGCACCATCACCCCAACTTCTTTGAATGTGAAATTAAAACAGAAGAACTAAACAACTATCAACTAAAAATCAAACAAGGAGATCAAGAAAAAGTAATTTATGACCCCTACCAATTCAAATCCAGTACCATCACCGACTATGACTTATACCTATTCCAAGAAGGAAACCATCACCGCATTTACGAAAAACTAGGCGCCCACGTCATCGAGCAAAACGGAGTCAAAGGAGTTTATTTCGCCGTATGGGCCCCCAACGCCCGTAACGTATCCATTCTCGGAGACTTCAACAGCTGGGACGGTAGAGAACATCAAATGCGTAAAATAAATAACATCGTCTGGGAATTATTCATCCCCGAACTAGACATCGGCACTCACTATAAATACGAAATCAAAAACTGGGAAGGTCACATCTACGAAAAATCAGACCCCTTCGGCTTCTCCCAAGAAGTTAGACCAAAAACCGCCTCCATCGTTGCCGACTTAGACACCTACCAATGGCACGATCAACAATGGCTCGAAAAACGCCGTAACACCGATCCCCTCAACCAACCCATCTCCGTCTATGAACTCCACATCGGTTCATGGCTACACACCTCCAAAGAACAACCCCCCAAAAACTACGGGCAACAAACCGAAATCGTCACCGCCTCCGACGCCAAACCCGATGCCCGTTTCCTAACCTACTACGAACTAGCCGAAAGCCTTATCCCCTACGTCAAAGAACTAGGATACACCCACATCGAACTACTACCCATCGCCGAACATCCCTTCGATGGCTCATGGGGTTACCAAGTGACAGGCTACTACGCCCCCACCTCCCGCTATGGCTCTCCCGAAGACCTCATGTACTTCATCGATCAATGTCACCTCCACGGCATCGGCGTAATAGTTGATTGGGTCCCCGGTCACTTCCCCAAAGACGGACACGGACTAGCCTTCTTCGATGGAACTCACCTATTTGAACATGGAGATCCCCGCAAAGGAGAACATAAAGGCTGGGGTACATTAGTATTTAACTATGGTCGTAACGAAGTCCGTAACTTCCTCGTCGCCAATGCCCTATTCTGGTTCGATAAATATCACATTGACGGAATCCGAGTAGATGCCGTCGCCTCCATGTTATACCTCGACTACGATAGAGAAGATGGGCAATGGGTAGCCAACGACTACGGCGGTAGAGAAAACATTGAAGCCGTAGAATTTTTAAGACAAGTAAACGGCACAATCTTTAACTACTTCCCCGGTATCCTTTCCATCGCCGAAGAATCCACCTCCTGGGCCATGGTATCACGCCCCCCCTACATGGGTGGTTTAGGATTCAACATGAAATGGAACATGGGTTGGATGCACGATATGCTAGACTATTTCGCCATGGATCCTTGGTTTCGTCAATTTCACCAAAATAGCGTTACCTTTAGTATGTGGTATCACCACAGCGAAAACTATATGTTAGCCCTTTCCCACGATGAAATAGTCCATGGCAAAAGCAACATGATTGGTAAAGTGCCAGGGGATGAATGGCAAAAATTTGCCAACCTTCGTAGTTTATTTAGTTATATGTTTGCCCATCCAGGTAAAAAGACCATGTTTATGAGCATGGAATTTGGGCAATGGACAGAATGGAATGTCTGGAAAGACTTAGAATGGCATCTACTTAACTATCAATCCCACCGTCAACTAAAAGGATTTTTCGCCAACCTCAACGATATTTATAAATCTGAACCCGCACTCTATGAAAGGGATTTTGAGGAAGAAGGTTTTCAATGGATAGACTGTAGTGATAGTCGCCATAGTGTGGTTTCCTTTATTCGTCGTGCTAAAAATGCAGATGATTTTATTGTAGTTGTCTGTAACTTTACTCCTCAACCCCATAGCCATTATCGTGTTGGTGTGCCAGAAGCTGGGTTTTATAGCGAAATCTTTAACAGTGATTCTAAAGATTATGGTGGAAGTAATATGGGTAACTTGGGTGGCAAATGGACTGATGAATGGTTTTTCCATGATTATCCTTACTCCCTTGATTTATGTTTACCTCCCCTCGGTGTTTTAATGCTTAAGTTGGATCGTGATAAGTCTGCGGATTAGTAATTTTATGGGTAGGAAAACCTACCCGATATTTTTTATCTTAATTAGACTTGTTGTCAATTAAATATCTGCGTATCTGAAACCCTTATCAAATAAGGACGAAATTTGGCAAAAACCTATTTCGCAACAACTCTATTATTGACTAATCAAACCTTAGCTACTGATTTTCAATGGGTACAAATAAACTTAAACTATTAGGAATACACCTAACTTCAATGGGGGTATTACCAATAATCTCTCCATCAACCACAACCCTTTGTTCAGGTTCCGTCTTTACCTTAATACTTTCTGCCTGAAAATGGGCAACATGATCATGGTTACTAGGGTTTTTCACCAATCCAGAAGTAAATAAACTGGTAATCACCCCAATACCTTGTAAAGTGCTTTGACTACTGGCGATGGTAATATCTAATAAACCATCATTATAGTCAACCTCTCCTGCCCCCTGGGCTAATACTGAAGTGGGTGGAGCCGCATTGGCAATGGTGATGGCACTGGCTTCGATGGTGTTAACCTCAGAATTAATTTCTATCTCTGCATTAAATAATTTTTGTTCTTTTGCTTGTTGAATACCTGCAAAAATATAAGCCATTACTCCTAATCTATTTTTCATATCTCGATCTGCTTTTGCTACAGTTTCTGCCTCAAAACCAACCCCTGCTAATAAAAGCATGGGAATATCGTTACATATTGCGGTGTCCACAATGCGAGTAACCCCTTGACAAATAGTATGACAAGCCCCTTGAATATCTGAAGGAATACCGATCGCACCACAAAACGCATTGGCAGTACCTCGAGGTATAATACCGAGGGGAATCCCCGTATTAATAAGGGCGGCGGCTACTTCCGACACGGTGCCATCTCCCCCAGAAGCAATGACAAAATGATCGTCCATTTCTTTTTCCTGTTGAATTTTTTCGATGATTTCTTTGGTTTGTTGAGTAACGCTTACATCGGGACGAGTGAAAGTAATTTTTAGGTATATTTCTTTACTAAGTATTTTTTTGATACGATCTAATTCTTGTTCTGGATTACCTTGCCCCGCAACAGGATTAAAAATCAAATGACCAACTCTACTTTGACTAAGGGATTTAACAATGGCTTTGGCGGTAGATAAATTGGTGGCTAAGGGAACGTTATAAACTTCACAAATCCTTAAAAGTGCTTTTATATCAGGTTCGTGGGGTTGAGCGTAGAGGGGATCTATTAAAAAGATAACCGCCGCAATATCCGATTCAACTATTTTTGCAGATATTTGCACATCTCCCCCAAGGGCGCCCGATGCCATTTTTTCAACTTCTAGTTTAGTGTCTTGTTCAATTCTTTGCCCTGTTGTGCCTGTGGCAATGAGGTGATAACGGGAAAAAAATTCTCGATGTTGTTTCACAAAACTAACTAGGTCATTTTTTTTGTTGTCATGGGCTATAAGAGCGATATTGTTGGACATCGTGCAATGGGTTTTTGATTAAATATATTTTTTATTCATATATTTTAATCTCGATTTTTTGTTTTTAAAATTTTTGTTTAGGGACATGATATGGCACGTCCCCCATGGAATATATGACAATTAATTATTGTTTATCCTTATCATTGATGAAAGATAAAACTAATTCCACATCTTTTTTACTACCTAAAATGGCTGGGGTGCGCTGGTGTAATTTAGAGGGAATATAATCCATAATTCTTTTTTTTCCAGTGGATGCTTTACCCCCTGCTTGTTCCATGATCATGGCTAAGGGCGCTGTTTCATATAATAATCTTAGTTTACCTTCGGGATTATCCACACTGCCGGGATAAAGAAAAACGCCCCCCTGCATCAAAATGCGATGAATATCCCCCACTAAAGCACCACTGTAGCGGCCTGTATAACCTTCATGGCGATGGACATAGCGGATATAGTCCCTAATTTGCTCCTCCCACTGCCAAAAATTACCTTCATTGGCGCTATATACTGAACCATGATCGGGCATTTGGATATTTTCTTGGGCAAGAATAAATTCCCCCAAGCTAGGATCGAGAAAGAAGGAATGAACTCCTTTTCCCATGGTATATACTAAAACAGTGGCAGGCCCATAGAGAATATAACCTGCGGCAATTTGTTTTGAACCGTCGGTAAGCAAGTCTTTGGCTTCTCCGTCCAAGTCTTCCCCTTCTTGTTGACGGATGGCAAAAATAGATCCTACATTAAGATTTATATCAACATTGGAAGAACCATCAATGGGATCGTATAAAAGAGTATAACGACCTACGGGGCAGTTTTCAGGAATGTAGTATGGTTTATCCATTTCTTCGGAGGCTAGACGACACACTAAACCACTTTGTTTAAATACGGAGATAAATACTTCATTGGCGTAGATGTCCATTTTTTTAACGGATTCACCTTGTACATTCGTATCTCCAGTTAAGCCCAATGCCCCTGTTACTAATCCTGCTCGGCTCAGACGACGGGCAACTAATTTTCCTGCTAAGGCGATGCGATTCATTATAGAGCTTAAGTCTTGGGCATCGGCGGAAAAACTTTGTAGTTGTTGTAGTACATGGCGAGATAGGGTGGTACAATCTCGATCTAGGCTATGTTCGGGTATGCTTATTTTGGGTTGTGTAAAGGTCATAATCTATTTTGTGTTGGGATTACGATTTCATCTTAACTTCTTATTCTGGTGCTGTTGGTAAAATATCCCTAAGGGTTTAAGTCGAAAAGCTCGAAATTACTGCCGATATTTCCTAAAATTGAGACACCAAAATATTATCATTATTGCCCATAGTTATCGAGAAAAGTGGAGATGCCCTCCTTTGTGCTTTAGAAAATATATCATCCCTCGCCCTGCAATAAATTATGTCAAGTTCGGATGATTCGTTATAAATAGATTGTATCTTCGTAGCTCCACCGTGTAATTCACTACAAGGCTAATGGTTTATCGTTCAATCAATTGAACTAAAGTATATTTTGACTTAGTATTAACCTTAGTTCGGAATCTATATTTTTGTCAGTATGGTTAAGTTTGCTCGTGACAGGTTGCAGGTTGCAACTTTAAAATATAACTAGCCTTTGTTAGTTTATCAAATAACTACATACCAAAAAATAATTAATACCAAATACAATTTACAAAATACATTATTCCTCGCCTTGCAATGAATTACAAGGCTAACAGTTTATCGTTCAATAAATTGAACTAAAGTATATTTTGATTTACTAAGTCAATATAAATACAGTTTCTATAAATTCTTTAACTCAACACCTGAACCCCAATACCTGACACTTTGGATAAGACTATAAATTTTATCCCAAACTCTAGTTAAGTATGAGACACTTTATTTTTGTGAAATAAAAAAAAGTCGCCCCAGAAGGGCGAAACTCTAAATCCCAAATGCTTGGTAAAAAAATTAGTTATTTATTAATTAATTACTCTAGTATCCTTTGTTTAAGGCAAATTCAACTTGCTTAAATTCTTGATTTAAACGTTTTTTGAGTTTTTCAGGAATAGGGCGATTTCCGTAGGAGGTGTAATAACCTGCTAAGGAGTTGAGGGCTGTTTGCATGGTGGTAAAAGATTTTAAGCCACCGTAGTTACTGTTTTTACGATAACGGGAAATGTAATCGTTAATTTGTTTTCTGGTTTCGTCTTGGATTTCTTTTTTTTCTTCAATGCTTATTTCAGCGGGAAGGGCGATCGCCCCTTGCACTTTTTCTAGTACAGTCATAGTATCTTGGGTATAATTACCAGTTAAACCAGTGGTACTACCACAACCCACCAAACCAACAACTACCACGAGGACTAAAGCCAATAGCTTTGAAAAATAAGATTTTATCATCAATTAATCTAATATTTTTATTATCTACAATTTTTGATCTTACCAGTATTAAACCCATTTTCCAATTAAGGTAATCTGAATAAGTCATAAGCACTCATCGACAAGGTTTTGAAGCTATTACAGCTATCCCCAAAAAATTATGCTGTTTTCCAAAAAAAGCACAAAATTACATATACTACACCCATTAATTAGGATAAGAAAACTATCCCCCTTTCTCTGCCTTAATTACCCATTCCCCACAAGATATTGGTATGATATTACAAGATTTAATCAACATTATATATTCTAGTTATAAATACTCATGTCAACCACTATTACTACAGGATGGACAACGGCAGAAATAGAAATCAGTGAAAAAGTTTTAAAAAAAGCCTACGAGCGAGAAACTAAAACTCTAGTCAAACAAGTACAAGAGCAGGTTGATAATTTAGAAGATGTGGCACAATTGTGGGAAATCCATGATCTTCTTAGCTCAAAGCGTTATGATCTCGATGGAAAGTACGATAATAGAGAACCTATGTTGGTTTTCACCTTTGCCCAACTATTAAAGGAAGGTTGGATCAACATCGAAGAATTAACAGGAATAGATAAAGCTAAACTAGCACAAATATCTTCTTTGGCTAGAATGTAGGTTTTATTTGGGTGGGCAAAACCCACCTTTTTTTTTGAAATTCAATACAATTGAAATGGTTTTTAAGCAATCATTAACGGGTAAAATTAGCCGATAACCAGAGGAAAGAAAAAGTTAGTAAACTAACAAACTGCTCATCGGAGAAACCAAGACTTAAACCAGAGTTGGCAATAACCGTGGCCAATAAGCTACTAACAGAAATACCAATTACAAAACCAAAAAAACTAACTCCCACCGAGCGCCAAAAAGACTTTGTTTTTCGGAATACAAAAAAGAAACTTGTACCTAATCCAAAGGTTAATAGTAGAGGTAATATTTGAGAGTCTTGACTAAATACGCTCAATAAAATTAGGCCTAAAAAAATTAAACCACTAATACTTAACTCTTGTATGGAGGGTTGATCTATAAAGTCGGTTAACCAGTTAGGAGATTGATTTTTATTGTTAGAATAATTAAAAGAAATGGGCGATTTTTTGGTCTCGACTACCTTTTCAGGAAATCGAATTTGTTCGGGTACTTTGATTTTTCCTTCTTGTCTTAGTTTGAGCCGATCCATTATGATGGCATCATAGGCTATTTCGATATTTTCTTTGATTTGAGAATTACCCTCATTTTCTTTCAATAAAGTTTCTTTTGCCCTCTGGATTTGTTCAAAAGATGCTGACTTTTCTACTCCAAGGGTTTCATAGGGACTCAAATCACTCATTTTCGGTTTGTCCTCCTAACCTAATATATGTGTTATTAATGGGGTTTTTGTTATATTTTTTATTTTAATTATCTTTTATTATAGTCTTAATACTTTCATTTTAAATAACGAAAAATTAACAATTAACCATGAAGAATTTAAGTTAATCTTCAATCTTGCCGTTATCGGTGATACAGCGCACCTTAGCTATAAAATCCATTCCGAAGTGCGATCGCCCAAATCCAAGAAAATACTGACTGCCTTACCTAAACGGGGTCTATTTTTCGCTTCTAAGATACCCACCTGTATTTGATTAATAACACCCCAGCCGGTGATATAAGAGGCTATTTGCTCTAAATGGGCATCATATTCCTCCCTCGATAGGGGGAAAGAACTTTGCTCTAAATATTTCCACATTACTTGAAAATAAATACGATCTTTGATCCGTAAAATTTGTACATCATAGGAGCAACCCCACTTATTAAAAATTAGTGCCTGTAATTCTTTTCCTGTCATGGTTACAAATATTTTTTCTCAAGTTTTTTGATTAGGGTGCGCTAGAAGGTCTATTTTTTGTTCATATCAAGCCTTCAGGAATACTATTAATGGTACATGATTGGACACCGATAGTAGATGATCAAACCTTTAGGATACAAGCATTTTAACCTAAAATGTAATTCCTTTCCCCCCGACCTATTACCCTACAACAGATTGGTTTTTCTTATACCATAAATAACTAAAAATGATAGATAGTTTATAATATTTAATATATTGGTTTGATCGAAGGGGGGTAAACGAACAATATTCCTTTAAAAACAAGGAATAACAATACTCAAAAAGGTTCATTTTTTGTAATAATTAAATAATAACTTGGATTTACCTCCCAAAAAAAGCCTATTTGCATTATTATTGGTCAAACCAAAGTTAAACATAATAATTTAGAGAAATTTTGATATGACACAGATTCCTGTTAACTCTGATGTACCCGATATGGGGCGCCGTCAGTTCATGAATTTACTGACCTTTGGAACTATTACTGGTATTGCAGCGGGAGCTTTATATCCCGTTGTGAGCTATTTTATTCCTAAATCCGCTGGTGGTGCTGGTGGTGGTATTACTGCTAAGGATAAACTAGGTAGCGATATATCTGCCAGTGAATTTACCGCCAATCGTCAACCGGGCGATCGCAGCTTAGCCCAAGGATTAAAAGGAGATCCTACTTATATTATCATTGATGAAGATAAGCAAATCGCATCCTACGGATTAAACGCCGTTTGTACTCACTTAGGATGTGTAGTGCCTTGGAATGCTTCAGAAAATAAATTTATCTGTCCTTGCCATGGCTCTCAGTACAATAACGAAGGAAAAATGGTTCGTGGACCTGCTCCCCTTTCCCTTGCCCTAGTTCATGCCGACGTAAATGACGATAAAGTTATTTTAAGTGATTGGGAAGAAACCGACTTCCGTGATGGCTCAAATCCTTGGTGGGCTTAATGAATTAATCCTCCTGTCAACCTTTAACGGTAAACAATTTAACAAAATTAAGTAGTTGTAAAATATCGATGAGAAATCATTTTCCTTTAGACAATATAGTCAAAAATATCAGTAGATTGTTGTTAGTGGCGATCTCCTCTACCTGTTTCTTTCTCGCTAACGACCTCCTTCTACCCCAAGCAGCTAACGCTTACCCCTTCTGGGCGCAAGAAACCGCTCCCATGACCCCCCGAGAAGCCACAGGACGCATCGTTTGTGCTAACTGTCACCTCGCCTCCAAACCTGCAGAAGTAGAAATCCCTCAAGCAGTATTACCCGACACCGTATTTGAAGCCGTAGTTAAAATTCCCTACGACCACTCCCAACAACAAGTATTAGGAGACGGCTCTAAAGGTGGTTTAAACGTCGGTGCAGTTTTAATGTTACCCGATGGCTTCCAAATTGCCCCCGAAGACCGTATTCCCGAAGAAATGAAGGAAAAAATCGGCGGTGTTTACTATCAATCCTACCGTGAAGGAAAAGATAACTGGGTATTAGTAGGGCCTATGCCTGGCGATCAATACGAAGAAATTGTCTTCCCTGTATTATCCCCCGATCCTGCCACCAATCCTAACATTCACTATGGTAAATATTCCGTTCACCTAGGAGCTAACCGAGGCAGAGGACAATTATATCCTACCGGTCAACAAAGCAATAACAACGCTTTCAAAGCACCCGTTGCCGGAGTCATTAGCGACATTACCCAAGAAGAAGGTGGCGGATATTTAGTCACCATCACCACCGCTGAAGGTAACACCAACACCGTTGATATTCCCGCAGGACCTGAATTAATCGTCAGCAACGGGCAAGAAGTCGCTAACGGTGAATTATTAACCAACGATCCTAACGTGGGTGGTTTTGGTCAAAAAGATACCGAAGTAGTTTTACAAAGCCCCGCTCGTATTATTTGGTTATTAGTATTCATTGCAGGAATTATGTTAGCTCAAATTCTACTTGTATTGAAGAAAAAACAAATCGAAAAAGTACAAGAAGCAGGGATGTATTTCTAATCAGAATATTATCTTTACTTAAGCTATTAAAAGGGGCATTAGCCCCTTTTTTTGTCACCTAAATTTATTTGATTATCCTAAGCAAAGTGTTTTAAGCTATTACTTTTATTTTTTATTTATATTTGTAATTTCTAAGCTATAATAAACGTCTAAGGTGATCTGGGCAATTTGCTATTTTAGAGAAAACAAAAGTATCACAAAATATAAAGAAAATCTATCTTAAACTAGATTTAGTGAAACTGTTTTTTTAATATTTACTTCACAATTTAATCAATTGATTGCCCAAATGTAATCCTTAAATAAATTCATTATTAAAGTGGGGCAAATAATGAACGGAGATATAGCAACAAAAGAAGGTATTAAGATTTCTAATAAACGATTAATCGGACAAATGTTATTAGAAGCGGGGTTAATTACTAAATCACAATTGGATGTAGCATTAGAAGACCAACAGCAGTTTTTTAAGCTCAAAATAGGAGAAATACTGGCCCTGAGGGGTTGGTTAAAATCTCAAACTGCTGATTTTTTAGTAGAAATCGAAAACAAGAAAGCCGCTAAAATTTATAAAAAAGAATATCCCATCGGATATTATTTAAAAAAAGCTGGATTATTATCTACTCAACAAATTGAGAATATCTTACAGGAACAAAAACAACTAGGTATCAAGTTTTGTGAAACTGCTATCCTCAAAGGGTATCTTAAGGAAGAAACTGCCGAATTTTTCTTAGACTTTTTATTACAAGATAACCATGGTGGTGTGGATGAAGAAGATAACACCATTGTGTTATCTCAAACCGAAGAAATTATAGATGGTAGAAGTGTAAAAATAACCAGAATAACTCATAATGAAAGTCTGCCTGAGGATTTTTACTCCGCCGAAACTCAGATAGCACAACTTCCAGAAGAAGATATGATTATTACTCCCCAAGAGATAATTCTTATTTCTACTGATGAGGCGAAATGTTTCTATTATGGAGATATTGCCTATAGTCCTATTTCTATTGATGAATAATAACTATATTATTTTTGATAAGGTGCGCTGGAAAAACTAACTCTGATTCTTTTAAGTTTATCTAGTTGATATTATTTTTTGTGTATATTGCCATATAACTTTTCTAGTTTGGTGACATTATCATGGAGTGTGTATTTTTGTAGAATTTTTTCCCTTGCTTTTATACCTAAGAGAGATGACAATTCAGGATGGTGAGAAAACATTGGTAATATGGTTTTTAATTGGGTGGTTACTCCTTGGGTGCTAAGGATGATTCCCGCATTGGCTAACACCTCTCCATCTGCCCCTGCGTCGGTGGCAACACAGGCTAAACCACAGGCCATGGCTTCTAGTAAAGAAAGGGATAATCCTTCCACTAGGGATGGTAAAATGAATACATCTGAGCCTCTTAGTATATCGATTCGTTTGGTTTCATCGGCGATCGCCCCTAACCAAATAATGCCATCATCTTCGTTATAATTAGGTTTAAGATTGGGGGTAAGGTGTCCATCACCCAGAATTAATAGACGACTGTCATTTTTCAATGAAGAAAATTTCCAAGCCTTAAGTAAGGATTCTATATTTTTTTCCACCGCTACCCTACCCTGATAAACAAAAAGATGATGGTGGGGAAACTGTTGTTTAAAATAAGAATTACCCGGTTTATATTTATCGGTATCTACCCCATTGGGAATAATAGCTAACTTATGGGGGGCAACCCCTAACTTGATTAATAAATCTCGCTGTAATTGAGAAAAAACAATGGTTTGATCATAACGAGCTAAACTAGGGGCATATAATTGATATGTTAGATATTGGGTGCTAGATTTAAGATTACGCCAATGACTATCAAAAGGAGGATGAAACGTAGAAACCAAAGGGATATTAAGTTGTTGACAAATTTCTGGTAACTTAAAATCTAAGGGAGAAAGAGTTAAAGACGCATGGACTAAATCTGGTTGCAATTCCTGGAGCGATCGTAGTAAAATCTGACTAGATTTAGGTGTAGGAATAGTATATATTTGAGATTTATAAATAAATGGTAAATTAACCTCCGCATTATAAGGATCTACCATTGCATCCTCATTTTCCTGACTAAAATGGAGAAAACTAACTTTGTAGCCTCGAGACATCAAAGCATTGGTAATCTCTCTGCTGTATGTCACGTTTCCACAAAAAGGTGTTTTTTTTCCTAGCCAAGCAATGTGCATTCAATTAAATACTAACTTTTACTATACTTTATAAACGTTAACTAACAATTATCCCTCGTATTGGTCAAATTAAGACAGTAATTCTTCATTCTTGAAAAAAAGTAGCCCATAAAACCATAATTTTAACCAATAGTTTACGACAAAAGTTAGAACATAGAAAATTGTAAATACTATGGCATAATTAGGAAAATAGTGTATCTTAACCTCATTTCGGGATTTGTCAGTATGGTTGGGTTGCAGATTACAGGTGATGGGGAGTATGGGAGATGATAGTTTATACTAAATCCGTAAACCAAGTTCAATTTATTGAACGAACTACCATTAGCCGTGTAATTCATTACACGGTGATGCTGCGAAGGTAAAATCTATTTACAACGAATTATCCGAACTTGATATAATTCATTGCAAAGCGAGGGATGATATATTTTCTAAATCGGATTTGGCATTAGATGCTAGGTCATAATTTATTAATTGTCAATTTTCCATTGTTTACAAGACTAGAAATTTTATTCCGAACTTAGGTTATCTTAGTTCAATTTATTGAACAAACTAATATTAGCCGTGTAATTCATTATACGGTGGGTGAAGATACAATCTATTTGTAAAGAATTATCCGAACTAAAATTATTTTAATAATAAATTATGGAAAAGTTAGCATAACCCCCCAATTATTCCTTGGTAATAGAAATTTGTTGTGCAATCTTCGGGCAAGGAGAAGAATTATTGAATGATGAAGTTTTGCTACTATCGCACACTTCTTTTAAACAAGGTTGACGGGAAGCATCTTCCTCATGGAGAGGGGGAGGATTCTGCCCAAATACCATCTCACAGCTAAAATCTTCAAAATTAGGAGTAAGGGTAACGGGAATACCAAAAGAATCAGTAAAAAACTTTTGAGTCGGTAACTTGCACATATTAATACACATGGCAACGCAACCACTATTTTCTAAATAACGACACTTTTTGATGTGTACCCCGCTATTTTGTATAATTTTTTGATGATTTTTGTCTTCAATTTCCACTTCCCTTAATTCACAAACACCCACTAACCACTGAAATAAGACTTTAGCAAACCACGCATTTGCCTCACATACCCATTTGTTAGCAGGAATAAAGGTGCGAGTAAAATATAATACGGGAGAAGGCACAAGGGATTTTAAGACTATGGCTACTAATTCTTGTTGTTGTTGAGGATTACGCCCTTTCATGATTTTTTGGGATAACTCCACAAAGCCATCATAACCTTTGAGGGTAGTTTTTTCTCCTACTGCTTTTGCCATTTTGCGACAAAATAAAGCGATGAATAAACGATCAATCAAATTATCTTGGTAAGTAGTTTTTTCGGTTATATTTGAGTTGCCTAACTGCATATTTTTTATTCTATGTTGTGAATATTTTTGATATTCTCCTATTTTTCATTTTAACCTTGAGTAAGACAAGTTTTGTATCATTATCTTTTTTAAATAAGGAAATAAATACTAAATATTATTGATTTTTAATAGGTAAAATTTTATATATTTTTTGTTATATTTTAGTTGTATATTATTGATTGTCTTATGGCTTTTATTATTACCTATACTTACACTAACTCTATTATAGATCATCTTGTGGAATCTTTTTTTTGGGGTTTAGAAGTAGATAAAAATTATCAAGATATTGACAGTAGAGATGCTCTGAATCAATTATTTTCTGATTGTCTTAATAATTCTCCTAATTATCTTTTAATTCGTAGTTTACATGAATTAGGTGATAGTTTTGCTGATATTCTTAGGGCGATCGCCTTTATCGAATCATTAAATATAGAAATAATTGCCATAGACCAACCTTATAACTCTAGTCAATTTAAAAAAATTAGTAATCCTAACCAAGCAGATAAATTACATAACATTTGGCAAGAAATAGAAAAAATAATTTATCAAAGAAAACTACAAAAAGGACATGGAAAAAATCGCTTAAAAAATCTTCCTCCACCGGGTCGAAGCCCTTATGGTTATCAAAAAGGAAAAGAAGGATATATAATTAATCGTAGTACCGCCCCCATCATCAAAGACTTCTTTGAGTATTACTTAAAATACGCTTCCCTGCGAGATAGTGTTAGATATTTAAAAGAAAAATATAATAAAAAAATTTCCCATTCCACTGCCCTACAATGGTTAAAAAATCCCGTTTACCGAGGAGATTTAGCCTATAAAAATAACTGTATTATTTCTAATACTCACACCCCCATTATTTCCCGAGAAGAAGCCTCACAAATTGATCGTTTATTAAAAAGTCATCGTCGTATTCCCTCTCGTAGTGCCAGTTCTCCCCATTGTCTTTCGGGTTTAGTCAGGTGTAAAATATGTAATTCTCCTACGAAAATTACTACGGTTACCCAAAGAAGAAAACAAATAAAATATGTATATATTACCCCTATTAATTGCCCACAAGAAAAATCCTGTTCTTCTTGGAATTATCAAAAAATATTAGTGGAAACCATTAATATAATATGCCAAGATTTACCAATAATTGTTAATCATATTAATAGTCCTGATGTAAATATTATTAATCAGCAGATAGCACAGCTAATAAAAGAAAAAAAACAGATAAAAAATAATTTAAAATCTCTTGTCTTAAACAATATTTTAGATAAAGAAACAGCACAAATTAGAACAATAAAAATAGAAAATGAGATTTCTCAGTTAAACAATAAACTAAATAGTTTACCACCCAATAACTTAACAGATATGATTGAAAACTTATCCTTACAACAATTTTGGTACGATCTTTCAGAACAAGAAAAAAGATTTTATTTGAGAGAATTTATTAAAAAAATTTATATTATTCCTAATCTCCAATACTCTAAACAATATCAGCTTGAATTAGATTTCATTTTTACTTAATAATAACTTATTGCTCATAGCTGACATAAAAATTATCAAGTGATTTAATTATTTCAAACCACAACTAACTATATCAAGTTCAGAAAATTAGTTATAAATAAATTGTATCTTCATCGTTGCCTCACCGTGTAAATAATGGAGACAATTAATAAACTATGACCTGTCACCTAATACCAAATCCAATGCCAGAAAATATATAATCCCTCGCCTTGCAATGAATTACAAGGCTAACAATTTATAGTTCAATAAATTGAACTAAGATATATTTTGGTTTACGGATTTAGTATAAACTACTATACTCCCTTACTCCTAATACCTAACACCTAATACCCAACACCCAAAATTACATCATACCAGGCATACCCATGCCACCCATACCGGGCATACCCATGCCACCCATACCGCCCATATCAGGTGCGGGGGCTTCAGGGGCAGGTTTTTCCACCACAAGGGCTTCGGTAGTGAGTACCATTCCAGCAATAGAACCAGCGTTTTGTAAGGAGGAACGAACTACCTTCGCAGGATCAACAATTCCAGCAGATATTAAGTCTTCATAAACTCCAGTAAGAGCATTATAACCGATATTGTTGGCAGATTCTCTTACTTTTTCTACAACTACAGAGCCTTCAACCCCTGCATTGGTAGCAATTTGGCGTAAAGGTGCTTCTAGGGCTTTAATGACAATTTCTGCCCCTACCTTTTCTTCTTCATTGCTTAAGGTATCTTTGAAAGCAGAGATTTTACTTGCCATGTGAATGAGGGTTGTACCGCCCCCAGGTACGATTCCTTCTTCTACCGCCGCTTTAGTGGCATTAAGTGCATCTTCGATGCGTAATTTACGCTCTTTTAAATCAGTTTCCGTGGCTGCCCCTACTTTAATTACAGCTACACCACCAGCTAATTTAGCGATGCGCTCTTGTAGTTTTTCGGCATCATATTCGGAGTCTGTTTCTTCGAGTTGTTTACGGATTTGGGCGACTCTTTTTTGTACATCGGCGGTGTTACCGGCATCCGCCACGATGGTGGTATTGTCTTTTACGATGGTGACTTTACGTGCTTTTCCTAGTTCATCTAATTTGACGGTATCTAAAGTTAAGCCGATGTCTTCGGAGATTACTCTACCCCCTGTGAGAATGGCAATATCTTCTAACATGGCCTTACGGCGATCGCCAAAACTTGGTGCTTTAATCGCTGCGACATTTAATACGCCTCTGGCTTTGTTAACTACGAGGGTGGCGAGGGCTTCCCCTTCAATGTCTTCGGCGATAATGAGTAAAGGAGCGCCTGCACGGGCAACTTCTTCTAAGACAGGGACGAGATCTGCGATCGCATTTATTTTTTTATCAGTAACTAAGATTAAAGCATTTTCTAACTCAACGATTTGCTTTTCTTGGTCAGTGATAAAATAGGGAGACATATAACCCCTGTCAAGTTGCATCCCTTCTACAACTTCTAATTCAGTAGCTAAAGACTTAGATTCTTCTACGGTGATAACCCCATCTTTTGTTACCTTATCCATGGCATGGGCAATCATATCGCCAATTTCTTGGTCATTTCCCGCAGAAACAGAAGCCACTTGAGCAATGACATCTCCCTGCACAGGTTGTGCCATGGCAGAAATTTCTTTTACAGCCAAGGCGATAGCTTTGTCCATACCACGACGTAAAGCCACAGGATTAGCCCCTGCGGTAACGTTTTTAAGCCCCTCGTGAATCATAGCTTGGGCGATAACCGTAGCGGTGGTAGTACCATCCCCAGCCACATCATTAGTTTTTGAAGCAACTTCCCTAACTAATCTTGCTCCAGCATTTTGAGAAGGATTTTCCAACTCTACTTCTTTGGCGACGGAAATACCATCTTTTACAATTTCGGGGGCTCCAAATTTTCTTTCTAATAATACATTTCTACCTTTAGGCCCTAAGGTGACTTTAACAGCATTGGCTAAAGCGTTAACTCCTTCCTCTAAGGCTCTTCTGGATTCTTCTCTAAAAGATACAATTTTAGACATAAATAATAATTCTCATGAGGATATATTTTTTCTCCATAAATAAATTTAGCACTCTTAGAGCGTGAGTGCTAATACGGTTATCTGCACCTTTTCAAAATTGGCAAATCAAAATTTTAGGTTGCTCATTTGGGATATGATTTTCCATGGAGGAGAAAAATGGTTTTCTTAAATTCTTATAATTTGTCATTCACCATGGCTAATTGCTCCATTAACCAGTCGATTTCTCGACTAATATCGGATTTATAGCGCTCCAGGGCTATCGCTTGAAAACAATCATCATAAACTATCTGTAAATCTTGATCATCTAACTTTAGTTGACATACCTTTAAGCGATGCTCCAATAAATGTAAACGATCATGGGGTTCAAGGTAACTAAAAAAGAAAAACTTAATCATAAACCGAGAACGAGCATTAACCCAACTCTCGTGGGGATGTTCTAACATTTTTTCTAGCCATTTTGTCTTTCCTGCGGGGGTAATACTATAAATTTTGCGATTATTATTTCCATCTTCTTGCTCAACAATTAATTCTTTTTCTAATAAACGTCTCAGTAACGGGTAAATTGCTCCATAATTAACACTAATACACCCGCTCATAAACAATTCCATCTGTTTCTTTAATAAATAGCCATGTAGTGGCTCTTTTTGTAACAAACCTAAGGTTGCTAACTCTAACATATTTTTTTGATTCTATTTTTTTATATCAGATTGATATATTTTGTTGATATAATTAAACTTAATAAAAATTTACCATCAACATTAGTAAACCAAGATCTGATATGACGAATCCTAATTCTGCCCCTAGTGAAGTGTCAAATGTTGAAGAAAAAGAAGAAGGTACTATAAACCCTGAATCTGAAGCCAAGAAAAAATCATTTTCCCCTTGGTGGGTAGTGGGTGCATTAGCCTTTTTAGCCATATTGGGGGGTGGTGGTACTCTCCTATTCAACGGTAATGAAAACGGGGGCGATCGCACAGGGGCCATGGCAGGGCAACCCCAAGCCTCCCCAGTGAAGTTGCAAACCCTAGAACCAGAAATAGTGCAAGATAGCAGCACCATTGTGGGTAGATTAGATGCCCCTAGGGCCGTAACCGTCAGATCAGAAATTAACGGCAGAATTAGGAGTATCTTGGTGGCCGAAGGAGAAAGGGTGAGTGCGGGGGAGATAATTGCCAGGGTAGAAAGTGATCAACTAGAAGCCGAATTAAATCAAGCCCAAGCCCAACTAGAAAGCGTCCGTTCCCGTTTAGCCCTCCTTAGAGCGGGAAATCGTCCCGAAGAAATAGCCCAAGCCCAAGCCCAGTTGAACGGGGCGATCGCACGGTTAAACAACGCCAGACAGGGGGCAAGGCCAGAGGAAATCGCCGAAATTCAAGCCCAACTAGACTCCGCCCGGGCCGAGTTAGAACTAGCCCAAGAAAGAACCAGAAGATATAGGGTTTTATTTGAAGAAGGGGCCATATCCCAAGACGAATTCGATGAATTTGTCACAGAAGAACGTCAAGCCCAAGCATCCGTAAACCAAGCCCAGAGAAGATTAGATGCTCAACGCAAAGGCAGAGACTCCGACCTAAACGCCCTACAAGCAGATGTAGAACAAGCTAGACAAAACCTACAACTGCTCAGAAACGGCACAAGACAAGAAGAAATCGCACAAGCAGAAGCCGAAGTTTCCCAAGCCAGTGCCAGGGTAAACACCGTAGAAGTACAGATCGAAAAAGCTCAAATAATAGCCCCCTTCACAGGCATCGTCGGCGATATTCCCGTCAAAGTAGGAGATTTCGTCACCGCAGGAGATTCATTAACCACCATCACCGAAAACGACTTACTAGAAGCAAACTTATCCATTCCCCTAGAAGAAGCAAATCGATTACAACTAGGGCTACCTGTGGAAATTATCAACAACCAAGGAGAAATTCTCACCACAGGGGAAATAAGTTTTATTGCTCCCCAAGTCAATACCAATAGTCAATTAGTGTTAACCAAAGCAACCTTAAACCCATCTCAAAATAATCTGTTTAACCAAACCTCCATCAGAGCAAGAATTATCTGGCAAGAAAGCCTTGGTATAGTTGTTCCCTCCGCTGCCGTTTCTAGGATGGGTGGTAATAACTTTGTTTTTGTGGCAGAAAGTGCCGAAAACCCTCAAGGGGAAGAACCATCATTGATTGCCCAACAGCGCCCCGTGCAATTAGGCGATTTACAAGGGAATAACTATGAAGTAATAGAAGGATTAGAAGAAGGGGAACAAATTGTTAGTGCAGGAATTTTAAACCTTCAAGATGGCTCTCCCATCATGCCCCTGCCTCCTGAACAAAATGGAGAGATGCCCCAATAACCCAATGGTTGTAGGTAAGCAAAAGGCAAGGGAGCATAATTATTGTCCATTACCCCATGTTATCTGGAACTCAAATTATTTATTATCAATTATCCACTATCTATTAATAACCAATGTTCGTTGATTTTTTTATCAGAAGACCAGTATTTTCCACCGTTTGCGCCCTGATAATTTTGTTAGTAGGTACTATCAGTATTGTCACTTTGCCCATTGCCCGTTTTCCTGACATTGCCCCCACCCAAATTCAGGTTACCGCCAACTACACAGGGGCAGATGCGGAGGTAGTGGAAAACACCGTTACCAATATTCTCGAAAGACAAATTAACGGAGTGGAGGGGTTAAGATATATTTCCTCAAGTAGTACCAATTCAGGTACAAGTAGTATTACTGCCACCTTCGATTCTTCTCGGAATAAAGATTTAGCGGCCGTGGATATTCAAAATCAAATTTCTGTGGTCGAATCCCAGTTACCCGATGTGGTTCAAAGAACAGGGGTTACGGTAAGCCAACAATCTAACAATATTTTGATGGGTTTTGGGATGTTTAGTGACAATGGACAATATGATAATGATTTTTTAAGTAATTATGCCGAAAGGTTTTTAGTGGATGCCCTCAAACGGATTGAGGGGGTAGCCGATGTGACGGTATTTGGAGAAAGACGATATGCCATGCGTTTATGGGTTGATCCTAATCGTCTCAGTAGTCGTGGTTTGACCACCATAGATGTGGAAAATGCCTTACGGGAACAAAATGTTCAGGTGGGGGTTGGTGCTGTGGGTGCTGAACCTGCGGTGGAAGGGCAAGAATTTCAAATTTCTTTACGGGCGGTAAGTCAGTTAACTGAGCCGGAGGAGTTTGAAGATATTATTTTAAGTACCGATGAGGAAACGGGATCTTTAATTCGTTTTAAGGACGTGGGTAGGGTTGAGTTAGGGGCCCAGAATTATGGCTCTTTTGTGCGTTTCCGAGGGGTGGAAGCGGTAGGCATTGGGGTATATCAGTTACCTGGTTCTAATGCCCTTGAGGTGGCGGATAATGTGAAAATGAGAATGGCGGAGTTAGCCGAGCAGTTTCCCGATGGTATTAATATTCAGTTGGCTTTTGATACTACGGGTTTTATTCAGGAGTCTTTGGATGAGGTGATTATTACCCTATTGATGTCGGTGGGGTTAGTAATTTTGATCATTTTGGTCTTTTTACAAGATTGGCGCACCACTTTGATTCCTTCTTTGACTATTCCTTTGTCTTTGGTGGGAACTTTTGCTTTTGTGAGGGCTTTTGATTTTTCCATCAATACTTTAACTTTGTTTGGTTTAACTCTGGCAACGGGGTTAGTGGTGGACGATGCGATCGTGGTAGTAGAACAAATTTATCGTTATATTCAAGATCGAGATATGGAATCCCATCAGGCGGCTAGTGACTCAATGAAGCAGTTGACGGGAGCTGTTATTGCGACTTCTTTGGTGTTGATGGCGGTGTTTATTCCTGTGACGTTTTTCCCCGGTACAACGGGGGCTTTATATCGGGAGTTTGCTTTAACCATTGCTTTTTCTATTGTTATTTCTACTTTTTTGGCTCTGACTCTCACTCCTTCTCTGTGTGCTTTGTTATTGAAGAAAGGACAACATCCCCCCGCTTGGATTGAGCCTTTTTTTAATGGATTTAATTCTATTCTCGATTGGTTAACTTTGAGGTATGAGGGGACGTTAAAATTTTTGGCTAGGTTTAAATTTTTTGTGGTGGGAATTTTTGCGGTATTGATTGCGGTGACGGGATGGTTATATACGTCTGTGCCGACGGCTTTTGTGCCTGATGAGGATCAGGGCTATTTTATTACCATTGTTCAAGCACCTGAGGGGGTTTCTTTGCAATATACTAGCGATGTGATGGCTCAGGTGGAAGATATTATTTTGGAACTTCCTGATGTGGTGGGAACTTTCGCCATTGGGGGTTTTTCTTTTGGGGGTAATACTCCTAATCAGGGCATTATTTTTACTCCCTTAGAATCCTGGGGCGATCGCCCTAACCCCAATCAATCTGTCCAAGCGATTATCGGTCAATTATTTCCTAAGTTTGCCATGATTCCTGAGGCGAGGATTATTCCCATTAACCCCCCTGCCATTCAAGGTTTAGGGGCGTTTGGTGGTTTCACCTTCAATTTACAGGATCGACGCATTAACCCCGATTTACAATCCATGGTGCAGGTGATGGGGCAGTTTTTGGGGGCAGCCAATCAGGATGAAGCATTGACGGCGGTGTTTACTCAGTTTGCGGCCAATAGTCCTCAATTGATTGTGGAGGTGAATCGGGAAAGGGCGAAGGTGCTAGATGTGGATTTAGACGACGTTTTTAGCACTATGTCAACCATGATGGGTGGTTCTTATGTCAATGATTTTACCATGCAACAAAGGTCTTATCGAGTCTATGTGCAAGGGGATAAGGAATTTAGGGCAAACCCTGAGAGCATGGATAACTTTTTTGTCCGCTCTGGGGCAGGGGAGATGATTCCCTTATCTAACCTTGTTACCATCACCCCAACGGTGGGGGCGCAAACCATTAACCACTATAATTTATTCCGCTCCATTGAAATCAATGGTTCTCCTGCTCCTGGATATAGTTCAGGGAATGCCATTGAAGCCGTAGAGGCGATCGCCTCTCAAGTATTACCTGCAGGTTTTGGCTATGAATGGACGGGAATTTCTTTGGAGGAAATTAGTGCTGGAAATGTGGCGGTTATTATTTTTGGCTTAGGTATTCTCTTTGTCTTCCTCGTTTTATCTGCTCAGTATGAAAACTATATCGATCCTTTAATCATCATTTTGGCCGTGCCTTTAGCTATTCTAGGCGCTTTACTAGCTCAAAGTTTGCGGGGTTTTAGTAATGATATTTATTGTCAAATTGGTTTAGTGATGTTGATCGGTTTAGCTAGTAAAAACTCCATTTTGATTGTGGAATTTGCTAATCAACTACGAGATGAGGGAATGTCCACGGTTAAAGCAGCCATCGAAGCCTCTAAACAAAGATTACGTCCCATTCTCATGACTGCCATTTCTACCCTCACAGGGATTTTTCCCCTCGTCATTGCCACAGGAGCAGGGGCGGGAAGTCGTCAATCCTTAGGTACGGCAGTATTTGGAGGAATGTTAGTAGCCACTTTCTTGAGTTTATTTGTCGTCCCCATTCTGTACATCGTCATCAAAATGGCCGTCGAAAAAGTCTTGCCCAGAAGACAAAATAAATTGATCACCGAATAGTTATCTAACCTGAGTTCGGGATAAAATTTATGGTCTTGTAAACAATTGACAATGGACAATTGACAGTTAATAAATTATGACCTAGCACCTAATACCAAATCCGAGTTAGAAAATATCTCATCCCTCGTCTTGCAATGAATTACAAGGCTAACAACTTATCGTTCAATAAATTGAACTAAAGTATATTTTGGTTGACGGATTTAGTATAAGCTATTATCCCCCTTACTCCTCATCTCCCATGCTCCCCATCACCTTAATACCTGCAACCCGTAACCTGAAACCTCACTATGCAGTGAGTAACAGTATATGTTATAATCACGACAGTCATCTATTCAAAATTAACACCTGTGGTAGCGACGAAAATTCCCCCAAACACACTTAACAATATTCCTAGAAGCGGATGGAGAGGCTTAATTGAAGAATATCGAGCCTATCTGCCCGTCACAGAAACCACCCCAGTTGTCACCCTGAGAGAAGGAAACACCCCTTTAATTCCTGTTCCCTACATTTCCAATCTCATTGGACGCAACGTTAAAGTATTTGTCAAATATGATGGTTTAAACCCCACAGGATCATTTAAAGACAGGGGAATGACCATGGCTATTACCAAAGCCAAAGAAGCAGGGGCAAAAGCTGTTATCTGTGCCAGTACGGGAAACACCTCGGCGGCTGCCGCTGCCTACGCCACGAGGGCTGGTTTAAGGGCTTTTGTTATTGTACCTGATGGTTATGTGGCCCTTGGTAAATTAGCTCAGGCGTTAATCTATGGTGCAGAAGTTCTTGCCATTGATGGTAATTTTGATGATGCTTTAACCATCGTTAGGGAAATTGCAGAAAATTATCCTGTTACTTTGGTTAACTCCCTTAATCCTTACCGTTTAGAAGGGCAAAAAACCGCTGCTTTTGAAGTGGTGGACACCCTTGGCTATGCCCCTGATTGGGTCTGTATTCCCGTGGGTAATGCGGGAAATATTACCGCCTATTGGATGGGTTTTTGTCAATATCAAGGGGAGGGGAGATGTGATAGTCTTCCTCGTATGATGGGTTTTCAGGCTTCGGGTTCAGCACCTTTGATTTATGGTCATAGAATTATGAAACCTGATACCGTAGCCACTGCTATTCGTATTGGTAATCCTGCTAATTGGGATAAGGCTTTATCGGTGCGGGAGGCTTCTAATGGGGAGTTTAATGCGGTGACTGATGCGGAAATTTTGGAAGCATACAAGATTTTGGGCAGGGAAGAAGGTATTTTCTGTGAACCTGCAAGCGCTGCTTCTGTGGCAGGGGTATTGAAGTTAAAGGATCAAGTCCCTGATAATGGTACGGTGGTATGTGTCTTGACTGGTAATGGTTTAAAAGATCCTGATAATGCCATGAGTAATAGTGAGGGTGGTATTAAAGGTGGTATCAAGGCTGATTTACAGGAAGTGGCTAGGGTGATGGGTTTTGAACCTTAGTTGATTTTTAATTTATTTTACTCCCTATATCCCCCATTTTGGGGGTTTTTGTTTTTTTGGAGATCTTTAAATTATGGAAAAAATTTTATCGAGTTTAACGGTGCAGGATTTAGCTTTAATTTTAGCTGATGATCCTAGTTCGGTGCAGTTGTTGGATGTGCGGGAGTTGGGGGAAGTTGCGATCGCCTCTTTGCCCCATTTTATCATTTTACCGTTGAGCGAATATGAGCAATGGTCACCGAAAATCATGACAGAATTAGATCCCCAAAAGGAAACCATTGTCATGTGTCACCATGGTATCAGATCCGCTCAAATGTGCCAGTGGCTTCACCATCAAGGTTTTGAAAATGTAAAAAATGTATCGGGAGGTATCGATGCCTATGCGGTGTATGTGGACGATACTTTGGCAAGATATTAGGTAATGGGCAAAATAATTAATTAGGGGCTGATGAAAAAGTGGGGTTATGAGGTTAAATGGACAATTGACAATGGACAATTGACAATTACAAGGTTTTACTATCTCAGTTTGCTAAATAATACCTAGAAATAGTGAAAAATATTTACTTCACTATTGCCCATTGCCTATTCCCTATTGCCTGCCTTAACTAGAAAATGTTATCCCGAACTCAGGTTAATTATCAATTGTCAATTGTTTCGCACTATCTAACAAATCAAAACCCTCCTCCACAGATTCAATGCGGGAACATTTATCCCTCAATTCCGATGCCCCTTCAAAACCCTTACAATACCAAGCTAGATGTTTACGGGATTGCAAAATACCCCGATAACCTTTATATTCCCATAACCCCTGTAAATGCTCCTTGGCACATTCTAGGCGTTGATTGATAGTGGGATAGGTGGGCATTTCTCCTGTTTTCAAAAAATAATCAATTTCTCCCACCAAAAAAGGATAACCTAAAGTACCACGGGAACACATCACCCCATCGGCTTGGGTGACTTGCAAACAACGCAAGGCATCTTCGAGGGAAAATATATCTCCATTGGCAATGACGGGAATGGTTAACCGTTTTTTCACCTCCGCAATAAATTCCCAGCGCGCCTTACCCGTGTAACCTTGCTCTCGGGTGCGTCCGTGAATGGTAATCATATCTGCCCCTGCTTCCTCCATTCGTTGGGCAAATTCGATAATATTGATTTCCTGATCATTCCAGCCTAAGCGGGTTTTAACCGTTACAGGTACATCCACCGCCCTTTTTACTTCTTGCACAAGGGCGATCGCCACTTCAGGTTCTCTTAATAATTTAGAACCTCCCCCCCGTTTGGTAATTTTATTTACAGGGCAACCCATATTTATATCCACCGTTTGCGCGCCTTCCTTCACTGCCTTAATGGCAGCCTGAGCCATAAAATCGGGACGACAATCGAATAATTGAATACTAATCGGTTGCTCATCGGGGGCAATATCCATCAAACGAGGTAATTTTTTCATCTGACTTAATTCCGTGGCGTTAACCATTTCTGTATAGGTCATGGATTCGGGGGCATAACGCCTGACTAAACGGCGAAATACCAAATCTGTCACTCCCGACAAGGGAGACTGTAAAACACGGCTATTAATGGTGACAGAGGCAATTTTTAGGGGGGTTGCTAATTTTTGGGCAAGGGTGGAAGGAATTATCATATCTGGCAAGGGTGCATGGGGTAAATTTGAACGAATGAGCAATTAAGGGCGACTAAAGTAGTATGGGTTATCATGGCTTTGTATGGATGTCCACAATTTTTTGTGAGGAGCATTTTATTTAGTGCCTAGCAATATTCTTCCCAATAGGTTTTTTGTTCTATTATTAATTTTTACTATGAATACTGAGCAATTCTTGATCATCATACATCCAATTTTGGCGGTGCTTGGGGTGTTTCCTCTCATCGGTATTGTATCTTATTTTGCATGGGAAACCCGTCAAAGAAGATTGGCAGTCAAATCAGGGAATAAAAGTGCCATTTCTCCCTCTGTGGGTAAAAACCATGTGCAGATAGGTAAAATCTTAGCTACTGCCGTGGTGGTGGTTACCCTTGTGGGTTTGTTTCGTCCTTTGATGGCGAAAAATATTATCGAAAATCGTCTTTGGGAAACGGATACTTTTCAGTTTATTTTTATTTTATTGATGTTTCTAGGGGCGATCGCCACTTATATCCTCCTCTACTTTGCCCAAACAAAACTATGGCGGGGTATTTTCGCCACCCTTAGCGGTATGGCAATAGTTATTTTAGGTTGCCAAGAAGGCATTTTTCGCAGGACAAATGAATGGTATATTTCCCATTATTATTACGGAATCACCGTTGCCCTTTTAATGATTTTCTCCGTCGCCATTATCAATGATATTTATCGAGATAAAACCAACCGATGGCGTAATATTCACATCATCGTTAACTGTATTGCCCTACTCTTATTCATTGGGCAAGGAATGACAGGGGCAAGAGATTTATTTGAAATCGCCCTTTGGACACCTCCTCCAGCATTCTTGTTATTCTAGGATGCAATTAAAAAATCTCCTTGATGCATAAATCACATAATGCAAAATATACATAATGTAAAATATGTAACAGAAATATCTTGCATTTATAATATGAGTCAAATTCAGCCAAAATCGATCAATATTATTCCCAAAATTATTGACTACCTCGACAGGGGAAAAATAGTAGCCTTACACACTGACATGGTGTATCTGCTTCTAGCTAACGGTTTAAACTCCGATGCCTGTAACAAAATTCATGAGCTGAAAAGATGGAATCCCCGTAAACCCCTGACATTACTATCTAATCAGCAGAAATTACCTGAATATGCTTCATTGGAAAAAGATGCTCAAGTTTTAGTAAATCAATTTCCTTATCCCATTAGTATTATTGTTCCCCATCGCAATAATCTTTCTGATATTGTTACCGCAGGGCATAATACTATTTTTGTGTCTTGCCCCGATGATTTCATTTATCAGTTAGTGGAAAAATGCTCTTTTCCCGTGGTTGCAGGTACAGCTAGTTTTGGGGAAGACTTTAGGGCAAATAATGCGAAAGTTGCTCAACAGTTATTTGGTGATGATGTATCATTAATTATTGATGGCGGTGACTCAAAGGAGCGCATCCGAACTACTTTAATTGATTGTCATTTACCTCTGCCCACCATCATGAATTTTGGCTTGATTGCTTATGATGAATTACGCCTAATTCTGCCCCATATTGAGTTGCCATCCCATTTACGCAAATAGGCGTTGGTGAATTAAGATATGATTTTTAGTTTAGTTTGGCAATAGGGAATGGGCAATGGCTTGGAGATAAGGAGTAAGGGGGATAGGCAGTAAAGGTACAATAAGTTCAATTTATTGAACGAACTACCGTTGGCCGTGTAATGTATTACACGGTGGGGCAACTGAGTATAATTTGAAATTCATTATGAGGTGGTATGTAACTTATTGATTCCTCCCCCTCCTGGCGTTTCAATGACAAATATATCATTAACATTCATTTGCACTTCTGCTGTTGCACCTAGGGTTTCAACTTTACCACTTTCCCTGATGAGATAATTTTTACCCACCATACCCTTACCACCGCCATTTAAACCCGATGGAGGTATTAAACGATGGCTCGATAAAATACCCGCCGTCATAGATTCTAAGAAGCGAATTTGACGGATTACCCCATCACCTCCTCGAAAGTCTCCTTTACCACCGCTACCCTTGCGAATGGAAAAGGAATCTAGGCGCACGGGAAAACGCCACTCTAACACCTCGGGATCTGTTAATCTGGAGTTAGTCATGTGGGTTTGAATAGCATCTGTACCATGGTAATTATACCCCGCCCCCGAACCTCCGCAGATGGTTTCATAGTATTGATATTTTTCATTACCAAAAGTAAAATTATTCATCGTACCTTGGGAGTTTGCCATGATACCCAAAGCAGCGTACAGACAATTGGTTATTTGTTGGGAGGTTTCCACGTTTCCTGCTACCACGGCGCAAGGATATTGAGGGTTTAGGAAGCAGTCGGGGGGAATAATAATTTCGAGGGGTTTGAGACATCCTGCATTGAGGGGAATATCTTTATCTACGAGGGTACGAAATACGTATAAAACTACTGCCTTGCATACAGACATGGGAGCGTTAAAATTGTTGTCCTGGGGCGCTGATGTGCCTGTAAAATCGATAGTAGCCTGATCTTTTTTGTCATTAATGGTTACTGTCACGCTAATTTTAGCACCATTATCCAAGTGGCTGGTAAATCGACCATCTTTTAGTAATTTAATGGCATCTTTCACGCATTCCTCGGCATTCTCTTGGGCAAAGTCCATATATTGTTTGACGGTTTCTAAGCCGTAATAGTCAGCTAGTTTTGTTAACTCTTGTAAGCCCTTTTCATTGGCGGCAATTTGTGCTTGTAAATCGGCTACATTTTGCTGATAATTACGTACAGGATAGGGATGGTTTGTTAGTAATTCCCGTAGTTCTTTTTCTCTTAATTTTCCTGCTTCTACTAAACAGAAATTATCGATTAAAATGCCTTCTTCTTCGATGGTTTTACTCATGGGAGGCATGGAACCTGGAGTTATTCCCCCGATGTCGCTATGGTGTCCCCTAGAAGCTACAAAAAAGTCCGGTTTTTCTGAGTTAATAAATATGGGAGTGATGGCGGTAATATCGGGTAAATGAGTTCCTCCATTATAGGGATTATTAGTAATATAAACATCGCCTTTTCTTAGTTGATTTCCTTTACTATTAATCAAGGCTTTTACTGTTTCTCCCATAGAGCCAAGATGCACGGGAATATGGGGAGCGTTGGCTACTAATTGCCCTTTTTGGTCAAAAATTGCACAGGAAAAATCGAGCCTTTCTTTGATGTTAACAGAATAGCTAGTTTTTTGTAAGGTAATGCCCATTTCTTCGGCAATAAAACGAAATAGATTGTTAAAAATTTCTAGTAATATTAAGTCTTTTTCAACTATTTTTTTCTGGGAAGGTATGTCATAATTTTCTAATTGGTTATCAACGGCTGTAATCATTAAATTATTATCGGTGCTAATTTCCCCTTGCCAACCTAATTCGATAACGTTTGTGCCTGTGGATTCGATGATTAATGCTGGGCCTGTTATGGGTTGATTTTTGGGTATTTCTTGCCGTTGGAAAACGGGGGTATTATGCCATTGATTTTTGCTATAAAGTTGTACATGGGTAATGGGGGTTAATTGTTTTACTGTTTTTTGTTCTATTTCGGGGAATGTATCTTCATAGGTAGGGTTTATTAATTCGAGGGAAATTTGTTCGACAATAAGGGGTTTATTTTCGAGAATAAAGCCATAAAGTTTTTTGTGGGCTTGGTTAAATTGTTGGATGATTTCTGAGTAGTTTTTATAATCTATTTCGAGGGGTGAATCTGTGCCTTGATATTTGAGATATATTTTTTGTTTATAGGTAATTTTTTTTTGTTCAATTTTGTTTACTTGCTGGGATAATTCGACGAGGGTTTCTTGTTTTAGTTGCTCAAAGTCTTGGTTTAATGTTGTGATGAGGGTGGGGGTGAAGATTTTTTCTTGGCTTTTTTCTTTGATGATGCGAATATCTGCTAAGCCAATACCATAGGCGGATAAGACTCCAGCGAGGGGATGAATAATAATGGTTTTGATACCTAATGATTCGGCGATTAAACAAGCGTGTTGTCCTCCTGCACCACCAAAACAACAGAGGGTATATTCGCTGATATTGTAACCTTTTTGTAAGGAAACTTTCTTAAGGGCGATCGCCATTTTTTCTACTGCTATTTGTAGGAATCCCGAGGCAATTTCTTCGGAGGGAATAGGATTATCTAATTGATTTTGAAGGTCAATAAACTTTTGTTTAACTACTTCTATATCTAAGGGGGATTTACCATCATTGCCAAAAATTTGTGGAAAAAATTGGGCTTGTATTTTACCTAAAAATAAATTACAATCGGTTATAGTTAAATCTCCTCCCTTGCCATAACAAGCAGGCCCTGGATTTGCTCCCGCCGATTCTGGCCCGACTCGATAATTTAAACCGTCAAAGGTGCAAATAGAGCCTCCCCCTGCGGCGACAGTGTCGATGGACATCATGGGAGTGCGTAGCCTTATCCCTGCAATTTCGGTGTTTAAGGTGCGCTCGTATTCGCCGTTAAAGTGGGCTACATCGGTGGAAGTACCTCCCATGTCGAAGGTGACAATTTTGTTAATTCCTGCTTGTTGACAGGTTTTCACTGCGCCCACAATGCCCCCCGCAGGGCCGGATAAGATGCTATCTTTGCCTTGAAATTGGGATGCGGTGACTAACCCCCCATTGGACTGCATGAACATCAGTTTGGGTAAGGTGTCTTTTTGTCCTCGGGTTACCATCTCCTGTTGTACTTGCTCTACGTAACGGCGTAAGATGGGGGATAAGTAGGCATCGACGACGGTAGTATCCCCTCTACTAACTAATTTCATCAGGGGGCTAACTTCATGGGAAAGGGAAATCTGTGTAAATCCTAGGTTATGGGCGATCGCCCCCAGGCTTTTTTCATGGTCTGTATAGCGATAACCATGGAGCAAAACAACGGCACAACACTTGATTCCTAAGTCATATACCCGTTGTAGATCTTGAATAACTTTTTTCTCATCAATGGGGCTTAACTCCTCACCATGGGCGCTATAACGGGCAGAAACTTCGATTATCTGCTCATATACCATGGAAGGCAAAACAATTTCACGCGCGAAAATATTAGGACGATGTTGATAACCAATGCGCAAAGCATCTCGAAAACCCTCATTAGTAACCAAAACCACTCTTTCCCCTTTTCTTTCCAATAGGGCATTAGTGGCTACCGTTGTCCCCATTTTTACTACCTCTATATCTTCGAGGGGTATGGGTTGCCCTTGGGGAATATTCATCAAAACTCTGATACCTTCCACGGCAGCATCAGTATATTGACTAGGATTTTCTGACAATAACTTATGGGTGATGAGCTTTTTTTCTGGATTTAAAGCAACTACATCAGTAAAAGTACCACCTCTATCAATCCAAAATTGCCACTGATTATTTTTCACTACTCCCTTTTCTCCGTACGTAAATATATTTAAGTACAGTATAGTTAAAAAAAATTAACCATCGTGCCGTTTTACTTCAGTTTATGACCTGGATTACCAGGGGGAAACCAATGTTTCTGTATTCGTTTCCGAGTACATGCTCGGTTTACTGCAACTAGAACTCAATCAGTATCCAAATTTTTCAAGTTATAGATCAAAAAACTTGATAAGCAGTCACCAACACGATAGCTAATTCATTTACCATGATAATCAATTATTCTCAGAATCTCAACCTCACTTCATTTCGACGCAACAATATCTGAGGCTGGTGATTTGAAATATTATTTCTCATTTGAGATGGGCAATGGTAATAATACTTTGAAGTCTCAACTTTTAGGGTTTACTATCAAGACTTACTCCAATTTTACTAATATCCACCGCATAACCTCCTATTACCAAAAATACCTCATCAGCAAGTTGCCCTATTTCACGGGTTAGGCTACCCAGACGATTACGAAATAAGCGCCCTAATTCATAGGCGGGAATTATGCCCCATCCTGTTTCTTCTGCCACAAAAATAATTTGGTTATTACTATTAGCTAAAATATCTAGTAATTGTTCTACTTGTTGTTGCCAGAAAGTCTCATCTTTTTCAATAAAATTAGCTACCCACGTTCCCAAAGAGTCAATTAATATTAAGTTATGATTGTCACATTTATCAATAGCATTAGACAACTGAAAAGGAACTTCTAAACATTGCCATGATTTTGGTCTTCTTTGTTGATGAATTTTAATTTTTTGTGTCCATTCTTGATCCGATGGTATTTGTTGAGCAGTGGCAATATAAATAACTTTTTGATCTTGATTTTTAGCTAGGGATTCTGCCCATTCACTTTTTCCACTACTAGCCCCCCCTGTTACTAAAATAATTTTGGCCATGGATATTAGTTTAAAAATAATTGTTGTTTTATGTGTTATTGTTCCTCATATTATTTTATTTTTGTCATCATTAAGATAATAAATTAAGGAAAAGTTTTTGGGGGTAAAATAAAAATTTAATTAAGATTTCCATGGAAAAGGAAAGGATGTAGATAATAAAAGATAGGATGGCTATAGTTCACATGGAGAACCATTCCTATTATTATGACCGCTACAAACCCACAACAGTTTAGACAACTTACCATTGATATTCCCCCACTGTCGGGCAAAGAAGTAGAAGTAGAAAAAATAGTTAATCATCAAGATACAGTTTTTTTGGACAAAACCGATATTAATTTAGACGAAAAAAAAGCCTTGTTTGCCTGTGCATTACATATGCACCAACCTACTATTCCCGCAGGGCTTCATGGGGAGTTAATTTGTAATTTACAATATATGTTTGAGCATCAGGGGGAAGGAGATAATCATAACGCCTCGGTGTTTGCTTGGTGTTATAGTCGCATGGGGGATTTTATTCCTGAATTGGTGTCCAATGGTTGTAGCCCACGTATTATGTTGGATTATTCTGGCAATTTGTTGTGGGGGTTGCAACAGATGGGGCGGGAGGATGTTTTAGATAATTTGCGTAAAATTACTGTAGATTCCAATTATCAGCCCTATGTAGAATGGTTGGGTACAATGTGGTCCCATGGAGTAATTCCTTCTACTCCTATCCCTGATATTAAGTTACATATTCAGGCATGGCAACATCATTTTATGGCTATTTTTGGGGCGGATGCTTTAAAACGGGTGAAAGGCTTTTCCCCTCCTGAGATGCACTTACCTAATCATCCTGATACTTTATATGAGTATGTAAGGGCGCTTAAGGAATGTGGTTATCGTTGGTTGTTGGTGCAAGAAGACTCGGTGGAAAGAATTGACGGACAAGGGTTACACCATGATGATAAGTATATCCCTAATCGTTTGGTGGCGAAAAATTCTCGGGGGGAGGTTATCAGTATTACGGCGTTAATTAAAACTCAGGGTTCGGATACTAAGTTGGTGGCGCAGATGCAACCTTACCATGAGGCGAGGACGAAAGACAAGGTGTCTGTTAATGGGATGATGATTCCTCCCTGTGTGACGCAGATTGCGGATGGGGAAAATGGGGGGGTAATGATGAATGAGTTTCCTCGGGATTTTCCGCCCCTTTGGTATGGTATAAAAAATGCTGATGTGGTGGGGGTAAATGGCACTGAATATCTGGAGTTGTTGGAGGCTTCTGGGGTGTCTGAGGATGATTTTCCTGTGTGTCAGGCAGTGGGGCAACATAAGATATGGCAAGAGGTGGAAGATAATGTTACTCCTGAAAGGGTTGAAGGTGCGATCGCACTTTTAACTAAAAATGATCATCAATTCCATACCGAGGGTGCATCATGGACTAATGATTTAAGCTGGGTAAAGGGTTATGAAAATGTATTACAACCCATGAATCAATTAAGTGCTTTATTTCATCAAAAATATGATGGCTTGGTAAAAGAAAATCCTGACATTACCAAAAGACAAGATTATCAAGAAGCCCTTTTATATAATTTACTCTTGCAAACTAGCTGTTTTCGTTATTGGGGGCAAGGCACATGGACGGATTACGCTCAGCAGTTATATCAACGGGGAGTAGAAATTATCCAATAAGGTGCGCTGGATTCTTTGATTTATTGTTTGGCGTTGGTGAATTAAGGTATGATTTTTAGTTGAGTTTGGCAATAGGGAATGGGCAATGGGCAATAGTAATAATAGTATAGTTTTAATACTATACATTTACTGTAATTCAATAATGTTTCATACTCAAAATCAGCAATGTCCTTATAAATAAATTAGAGTGAGGTTATGATAATTCCTTGTCAATTATTAATTCTTTTAATCTGTTATCTAACACTTGTAAACTAAATTTTTTAACTGTTTCTTCCCGTAACCATTCTCCATTACAACGGTGGTCATTTCCTTGTAAAATCTCTATACAGGCACTGGCTACCGCATCCACATCTCGATGGGGTACGCACCACCCCAAAAGCCCATCCTGTAAGGGATCTGCTGAACCGTCACTATCGCCACTTAATACGGGTTTCCCGCAACTCATCCCCTCAAGGTAAACTATGCCAAAACCTTCTTGGGAAGGCATAATATAAGCGTCACAGACTTGGTAATGGTTTACTAATTCGGGAGTTGGTATAAATCCAGCAAAGATGACTTTATCTTCAATACCCAATTGTTGGGTTAATTTTTTCAGTCTGGGTTGATCATCTCCTCTACCTACCACTAAGTATTTTACATTAGGATGGGTTTTTAAGATGGTTGGTAATGCCCTAATGGTGACATCTACTCCTTTATAAATGTCTCCTGACCATAATCTGGCTACGGTTAATAATACTTTACTATTTTCTAGGTTATATTTTTTGATCAAGTCTATGGGTTTCGGGGCAATGGTAAATTTATCGGCATCGACTACGCAGGGGAGAATGTCTATTTTATTTTGATCAATTTTATGGGATTGGTAAATGCGATCGCAACTATAACGACTAATGGTTAAAATTTGGTTAGCATCCACTAAAACTTGTCTTTGCTTAGGGGGTAGAGTATCCCATACCTCTTTACCATAGGTTAAAACTGTATAGGGAATATTCAATAAACCACAAAATAAGCGAGTAATTACCCCTAACTTAATATGTCCACAAAAAACCCATTGAGGACGATTTATGATCAAAAATGTTAAAAAACTAACCATAAACCTAATTCTGCCTATCATCGTTGAAGCATGGGCAAAACCCTTAAAATTCAAATTACCGCCCACTAAATTATCATCCACAGGGTATTTATCACGCAAGACAAATACTTGCCCTTGATAATTTAACTTTTTGTATGCCCTCAACATATCCTTAACATAGGATTGGATACCCCCTTCTTGGGCAAAAACTTCTAAAAAAATAAATAGATGATCAGGTTTTTTGTTTTCCACTATGATTTATTGAACTAGATTTTCGCAGTATTTTATCTTATCAAGAACTAATTAAGGCGCTTTTGCCCTGCCATGGATAGGCATTATTTTCCTTACCAACTCCATGCCTTCTATAGTCTAAAAAAAAATACCTAAAAAACTTGCATCCTGAAAAAAAGTTCGTTAGTATAGTTAATGTCGCTAAATTAAGTTGAAGCGATGAGGGTCGCTAGCTCAGCGGTAGAGCACTCGGCTTTTAACCGATTGGTCCTGAGTTCGAATCTCAGGCGACCCATAAATAAGGGAACAAATAATCTAAGTGTTACTAACAATAATCTCAAAATACCCCCTACATCCCTGACTAGGTTTGAGATAAGTTGTTTTCTCACCCGTATTTAAAGCATTCCTGGGGGCGCTCCAAGGTTCAAGACAAATGTAATCCTTGCCCTTAAGAGTCCAAAAAACTAAGGTAGAAAAAAGATTAGAATACTTTAATGATACCTTCATATTTCTTTTATAGTTCACGAAAGAAGCAGTATCTTTAGTAATGGTTCTAAAAGCAATATCGATTTCATCTTGATCATAATCCAGATTTCCCGCAAAAGGAAAAGTTTTCTCTCCTGTCTTGTTGCTATATTCAGAAGCTGGAATATCTAAACTCAAACTACTTTTATCCTGACACCAAAAATAGGGATGAAAACCCACAGAAAAAGGCATTATTTGATTAGACTTATTGTAATACTCCTGTGTAATTATCAATCGGTTAGCCACTAATTGATAAGTAAAAGTCAATTCAAACTCAAAAGGATATATCAATAAAGTTTCTTCATTACTACTTAATCTTAAAACAATTTGTGCCGCCTCATCTGTAGATTGGGAAATAACCTCCCAAGGTAAATCCCGGGCAAAACCATGTTGTTTTAGTTGATATTCTTTCCCTTCGTAGAGAAAAAGATTATCGGGTAAATTACCACAAATGGGAAATAAAATAGGATTACCCCCCCTGACGCTTAATTGAGGATTTTTAAATCTTTCTTTATCTAAATAAAATATATCTTGCCCATTTAATTTCCATGCCGTGATAATACCTCCTTTTTCTGGTACAACTTCCATACGGGAGTTATTTTCCCTATCTTCCAAGATGTAATTTAAATAATCATCTTGTTTAATAGATATATGAAACATAAAATTAATCCTCTTTTTAACTGAATAATTGCAATAGGTAATAACAGAAAAGCGCACTAAAAACTGGCACTGTTAAATTATCAATACCTATAATCGAAAAAGTCTCTAAAAAAGTGGCTAAAATTGCTGTTGATAGGGTGATAAGAATAAAATAATTATGCCAAGGATAAACAAAACATAGGATAGATAAAATAACGATCGCACTTACTAGCATCATAGTTAATGAGCCTTCCCAGCTTTTTTTACTACCCAAAAATTGATATTTATGCTTTCCCCATTTTTGCCCTATCAACGCCGCCGAAGCATCTCCCCAAGTCATAACTAAAATACCGATTGCGGTAAACTGTGGTAAAGATTTATCCCAAAATAAAACAGTTAAAATACCAATACTTAAAGCATAAAATAAAGTGCCTAAACTTTTTCTACCCACGCCATTGACGCTAGGTAAAATTGGTAAAAAGTAAGAAATAATTGCTACCATACTTGCCCCAAGAGATGCTAATAAAATTAGATAGCTAGGGATATTTAACCACCATGCTAACAGGATAACTTGACCGGCACCGATATGAACAATTTTTCTAGTAATTTCTGAATTTGCCCGATAATAACGCCGTAGAATTTCAGAAATGAGAATTAGAATCCCTAAATAAAAACCAACCAATGAAATAGGTAGAATTTGCTGAAAAACTAAAGTCATGAAAATGGGGTGATGAAGTGATAAGACAGCACAAAAGATAAACAAACTAAAAATTAGTTTAATTATCAACCATCCATTCTCAATTATCCATTACCCTGACGTTACTGGCAATTACTCCAATTAATAACCACCATAAAGTATTAATTTGTGGGCGAAACCAAACGGTATCAAATACCCCTTGGGTAGCCAAACCCACCAAGGCGGCAAGACTGGCAATTATCCAGATACCCATGGCTTGATTTTCTGTTTTAAAGATTTGAATTTTGGTTATGGCTTTTTTGAAGGTAGAAACGAGAATTCCCATAAATAAACTAATACCGATAATACCTGTTTCGATGGGAATTTCTAAAAAGATGGAATAGGAACTTAGGGCGGTAAAATTAGTTTTCATGTAGAGAGGGTAAATCTGGTTAAAAACTTGATTTCCTAAACCAATACCTGTTATGGGATAGTCGCGCATCATCTGAAATACGGCATACCAAACATTGATGCGGAAATTATTGCTACTATCTCCCCGCCATGAAAATATGCTTAAAATTCTTAATCTTAAGGGTTCAACTAAAATAATTGCAGTAATAATAAACAGGGAGAATATACCAACAATTATTGGCACTAACCATTTACGCCAGAAAGGGGAAAGATATTCTGCCCACCAATAGTTTAATCCTAAAAGGAAGGTGAATAATAAGGCGACTAAAGCTAACCATGCTCCTCTACTGCCCGTAAAATAAATACAAGTGCTATTGGTGACTACTATTACTATGGCGAGGGCTTTTTGAGGTAAGGTTTTCCATAAAATTAATCCTCCTAAACCAAAGGCAACGGCAGGGAGTAAATAGCCACCTAAAAGGTTAGGATTTCCTAAATAACTATAAACCCTTGTTAAGTCGGCTGTTTGTAGTGATGTATCTGTCCATGTGGCAAGGGGTGTTACACCGATAAATTTTTGTCTAATACCGTAACCACTGACGATAAGGGAGATGAGAAGATAGGTGGTGGTAATTAATTCTAAAAATTTTTTCTTTTGGAATACCCTCGCACATAAGGCAAAAAATAAGAGATAAAGGGTAAATTTGATTAATCCTGATAGGGAGGCACTTTTGAGGGGGGAAAAGGCGGTGGAAATGATGGAGGCTAACCAGTAAAAAAATATCCACAGGTGGATGGCGGTGATTTGGTTAGGATTCGTTTCGGCAAGGGTGAGAAGAAGCCAAAAGCCTCCTATGGCTACTAGAATTATCCCTATTAAGGTGGTGCTGGAAAAGGGAGCTAATATTATTAATATACATATAAGAATAGAGGCGATCGCATCTGAGTATTGTAATAAATAACTGGTGTGATACCAGTTACTGAGTAAGCCGACACTTTTACCAATCAGGCTTGTTTTTCGCCATTGGCTAAGGGGATTTGATACGCTAGTATTCATTTTTATACGGGTAGTGAAAGTTTTAGCATTGGTGAATTAAGATATGATTTTTAGTTTAGTTTGGCAACAGGGAATGGGCAATAGTAATAATAGTATGGTTTTAATACTATACATTTACTGTAATTCAATAATGTTTCCTACTCAAAATAGGCAATGCCAAATATTTAATTAATTATTTATTACCTTCATTAAACTATTTTTTGTACCATAATTAAGCAACACCCATTATTTTATATTTAATTGGTTTTTTCTTACTGTTTGGGTTTATCCTCTGAAGTTGATATAATTAACCAGTTTATGTTGTAGTAGTTTGAATGAAATTTGTTATAACTAACGATGATGGGATTAAAGCTGAGGGTATCCAAACTCTTAGTAATCTTGTGGAAGGAGATAAATGGGTTATTGCACCCAATCAGGAGTATTCTGGATGTGGTCATCAAATTACTACCCGTCGGGGTATAGGGGTAGAAAATCTCGGCGATAATTGCTATAGTGTGGATGGTACTCCTGCCGATTGTTCTCGTTTGGCTATTCAAGCCCTTGCCCCTGATGTCGATTGGTTATTGTCGGGTATTAATGCTGGAGGAAATTTAGGGGTTGATATGTATTTATCTGGCACGGTGGCGGCAGTGCGAGAAGCGGCAATTTCTGGTGTAAAGGCGATCGCACTTTCCCATTATATCAAAAATCCTCAGAAAATTGATTGGATTTTAGCTAGTAAATTAACAAAAAAAGTATTAAACTTATTATTAACAAAAGAACTGCCTAAGGGACATTTTTGGAATGTAAATCTTCCCCATTTACAACCCTATCAAACTGATGCTAAAATAGTGTTTTGTACCCCTAGTAAAGATCCTTTACCTTTGACTTTTAAAATTAAAGATAATCTTTATTTTTATCAAGGAAATTATAGCCAAAGACAAAAGGCAAAAGATAGTGATATAGATGTTTGTTTTTCAGATAACATCGCTGTTAGTTTAGTAAAAATATAGGTGAAATAATAATTTAAAATGGGAGAAAATCAAACCGCAACTCAAACCAGAAAAGATGATCATATTCGGATTTGTTTAGATGAAAAAGTACAATGTGGTAACATATCCAATGGCTTAGAAAAATATCATTTTAATCATGTTTGCTTACCAGAATTAGATTATGAAAAGATTAATATTAGCAGTCAATTCTTAGGTAAAAAAATTGATTCACCCCTACTGATTTCTTCCATGACAGGAGGCACAACCAATGCTCAATTAATTAATCAAAGATTAGCTAAAATCGCTCAAAAATATCATCTTGCCATGGGTATTGGTTCCGGTCGTGTTATCATTGAAAAACCTGAAGTAGCCTCTACATTTAAAGTGCGATCGTACGCTCCCGATGTACTCCTATTCGCTAATATTGGTGCAGTACAACTCAACTACGGCTATGGTTATAAAGAATGCCTCGAATTAGTTAAAATCCTTGAAGCCGATGCCCTCATCTTGCACCTTAACCCCCTCCAAGAATGTATCCAACCCCAAGGAGATACAAACTTTAAAGACTTACTAACCAAAATTGCCCAATTATGCGAGAATTTACCAGTGCCAGTCATTGCCAAAGAAGTCGGTAACGGTATTTCCGCTGATATGGCAGAAAAACTTATTAATGTAGGTGTAAAATCCATCGATGTAGCAGGGGCAGGAGGCACATCTTGGGCTATGGTAGAAAGTGAAAGGGCAAATAACCCTCTACAAAGAGAATTGGGCAAAACCTTCGCTAATTGGGGTATTCCTACCGCCGACTGTGTAGCTGATATTAGCAGTAAATATCCTGACATTCCCCTTATCGCTTCAGGGGGTATTCGTAATGGCTTAGAAGTTGCTAAATTAATTGCCCTTGGGGCAGACTTGGTGGGTTTGGCTTATCCCTTTCTCAAAGCCGCTATGGAATCCACCCAAGCCCTTGATTTTTTGGTAAATCTATTGAATGTGGAGATAAAAACTACTCTTTTTTGTACGGGAAGTAAAGATTTATCCAGCTTACATCAAAATTTGATTATTAAATAGACTTTTATAAAAAAGTTATGGGAGAAGTAAGGTATGATTTTTAGTTTAGTTTGGCAATAGGGAATGGGCAATAGTAATAAGAGTTTTGATACTATACATTTACTGTAATTATCAATTTAATACCAGCGCACCTTAATCGCACCCTAATTAAGATAAAGATATACTCTCATTTAATAACCCTTGACATTCTTCCACAGACTTACGTTGACGCATAAATTCAATTAACTTTAAATAAGCCTCATTATGAGTTTCAATCATTGTTGTAGCCTGTAAAAGAGCCAATCTTTTACGCATTTCTAAATTAGAATTAGTAAGGGTAATAGGGGCATAAATTTCCGCAAATTTTAATAAATCTTCTTGCCCTCCCTCACTGTTGTGATATTGAAGTTTTTCAGCGGCAATTCCTCCCATTAAAACTACCCCGAAACGCTCTATAAGTAAATTAAATTCTCTCATATCTTGACCTTTTTTTTCTAAAAAGTCTATATCGAAAATTACTCCTCCCGTTCCTCCATTTCTTTTTTTTAATGTTTCCCATGCTGTTAAAGTATAATCTTTAATAGGAATATTAAATAAATGAGCAGTTAGAAAATGTCCTGCTTCATGGTAAATTATCCTTTCTTTTTGTTCAGCAGAAGCAAAAATATTAATTAATAGATTAACTCCTTTATTTTCCCAACTTAAAGTATCTACAGTGATGAGACTTAAAATTATAAATGTTCCTCCTGCGGGAATGTAAGGAGATATATTTAAAAGAGGGCCTAATAATACTGATAATGTGACAGTAAAAATAGTTATTGCTAATATATTTAGTCCTGTTTGTTGCATATTTAAGATTGGTTTCTATATTTATTCTTAGTTTAACAATTATATTTTAAAATGTTGTATTATTTTTCTTCTTTATTTAGTTTTTCCATGTTCGGATAACAATTATTTTTGTTCAATTTTACAATCATTGTAAATGATTTTTACTTGATAAAAATATCTACAATTTGTTATGAATATGAAAAATAAAAATAACTCAATTTAGCTAAAATATAATGATATATTGTACCTTTTAAAATTAAAATAGAAATGTAAAATAAATTATATTTCCTGAAGAATTAAAACATAAATGTTTCCTAACGCCATTACTGAATCTGCAAAAAAATTGACAGAATCATCATCCATCGAGCTTTTTAATAAAATTCAATTTACCCATTTGCCCTGTGACACATCCAAACAAGAAATTATGAGTAGTTATGCCGTAGAGGGAGAAAGTGATACTCCCATGGTATTACTCCATGGTTTTGATAGTTCTTTACTTGAATATCGTCGTTTATTTCCTCTTTTAACCGAAAAACATCAGGTATGGGCGTTAGACTTATTGGGCTTTGGTTTTACTGAACGTAAAGAATTTTTATCCTTTTCCCCTGAGGGTATTAAAACACATTTATATAATTTCTGGTCAAAAATGATTGCTAAGCCCATGGTGTTAGTGGGTGCATCCATGGGAGGGGCAACGGCCATTGATTTTGCTTTAACTTATCCCGATGCAGTGGATAAATTAATACTTCTTGATAGTGGTGGATTAACGAAAAAACCCATCATGAGTAGGTTTTTGTTTCCTCCTCTGGATTTTTTAGCCACGGAATTTTTGCGTAACTTGAAAGTAAGACAGAGTATCAGTGAAACAGCTTATTGCGATCGCACCTACGCCCATGAAGATGCCCTCAGATGTGCTGCCTTGCACCTAGAATGTGAAAACTGGAACAAAGCCTTAATATCATTCACCAAAAGCGGCGGCTATGGCTCATTTGCCTCTAATCTTGCCGATATAAAAGCCAAAACCCTTATAATTTGGGGGAAAAACGACAAAATTTTGGGCATAAAACCAGCTCACCAATTTGAGAAAATGATACCCCAAAGTAAACTAATCTGGATAGAAAATTGTGGTCACGTTCCTCACCTAGAAAAAGCCGACATTACTGCCCAGCATATTTTAGAATTTTTGTCACAAAGCTAATTGCGGGATGAAATATAATTGAATTATTTAAATAATATCAAGTCCCCTTGATAGTTTATAAATTAGTAATATCAATATCTTACTTCAATTTATTCAACGAACTACCGTTAGCCGTGTAATTCATTACACGGTGGGAATACGAAAATACAATCTATGGATTATGAATTATTCAAACTTGACATAACTTAGTATTCAAAATATTATTACCATTGTCCATCTCCATGAGCAATCATGCCTAAAATAAGCAAAGCCTTAACTACTGATGCGATTGAGCAAAAATAAAGAAGTAGCAATACCAGAAAAATGAGCCGCAATAGTATTAGTATTTGCCTGAATAATTAGCATATCAAGGGAATTAACATATTGATCCGTATTTGGTCCAATCAACTGAGGAGAGAGGGTTAACAACTTAGCTAAAGTTAGCCCCACCAAAGCCTCAGCCCCAAGAATAGCAAATAACATCCCCACCAAATTTAACACCAAGCCGATGCGAATTAAATTGAGAGTATCCGACTTTTTAGGACGCATAGCAGGATCTCTATTTTCAACCCTTCTACCAATTTTGCCGTAACGATAGGCAATCACCAAAGCCGCCACTAATAGAATAATGCCCACAAAAGCACAAAAAATGCCAAATTGTACCCCCTGTAATCTCTCATTAGTCTCGAAAAGTGCAGGGGTAGCAAATAAAAGAGTTACCGTAGAAATAATACCCAATACTAACTGAGACCAAAAACCCCAAAAACCCCATCTCTTGAGGTTGCTGGATACTTTTTGAACTACAGGGGGCAGGGGTTGACTTAGTTGCGAATTTCTCGTCATACTTTACTAGCTAGATGAGTCTTAAATGATTGCAGGATAAGAAAACTATTATTTGTCCTTAGGCAAAATTTAGATGTCAACTTCTAGTATAGCTCACACCTGAGATTTATCCCTGCGCCCAAGAATTGTTATTACTTTTTTGATAGCTAAAGAAATCAATTAAATGTGATAGAGTTGTAAGGTTGAGTACAAGTTGCACATAGTAACCGAATATACTTATTATTGTTAGAGCGAATCTATAAAGAACAACAACATTAATTTTTATGAAAATTACTCAGGAAAAACTTCCTGCTAGTCAAATCGGTTTAGAAATCGAAATTCCAGCAGAAACTTCTAAAAAAACCTATGAAAAAGTAATTACACAAATTGCCAGAACCACCAATATCCCCGGTTTTCGTCAAGGTAAAGTTCCCCGTCCTATTTTATTACAACGTTTAGGACATGACAGAATTAAAGCGGCGGTATTGGAGGAGTTAATTCAGGATAGTCTAAAATTGGCTATCGAACAAGAATCGATCAATTCTTTGGGTAATTATTCCTTGCGCTCTGAGTTTGAAGATTTAGTCAAAGACTATCAGCCAGGTAATGCCGTAGTATTTAAGGCGGCGGTTGATGTTCCCCCCGAGGTTACTTTAGGGCAATATCAAGGCTTAAAAGTTCAGGCAGAAGAAATTAAATATGATCCTGAAGCGGTAGATAAACTTATTGAAGAACAAAGACAGCGTTTAGCTACCCTTGTACCTGTAGAAGGTAGAACGGCTCAAATGGGAGATACTGCCATTGTTGATTTTCAAGGTCGTAAACCCGCTGAAAATGAAGGGGAAGAAGGAGAATTAATTGAGGGTACTAAGGCTGAAGAATTTCAAGTAGAATTAGCAGAAGGTAAATTTATTCCCGGATTTGTAGAAGGTATTGTGGGAATGAATATTGATGAGAGTAAAACCCTTGATTTAACTTTCCCTGAAGATTATCCTCAGAAGGATTTGGCTAGTCAACCTGTGATTTTCTCTATTACCCTCAAGGATTTGAAAGAGAAGGAATTACCGGAGGTTGATGATGAGTTTGTGAAGGAGGTTAGCGAGTTTGAAACCGTTACCGAGTTAAGGGAATCCTTAGAAAAGCAGTATCAGGAGAAGGCGGAAAATGATACTAAGGTCAATATTCAACAGGCTTTAGTAGATGAGCTTTTAAAACATACTACCATCGAAATACCTGAAACCATGATGGAAGAAGAAGTTCAAAACCTCTTAATGCAAACTGCTAATGAAATTCAGCGTATGGGGGTTGATCTTAATCAATTCTTTACTAGGGAAATGGTGGGTAGAATGCGTGAAACTGCCCGTCCTGAAGCTAGTAAAAATTTACATACTAATCTCATCGTTGAAAAAATTGCTGAGCAAGAATCTATCACTTTAACGGATGAGGAAGTTAATGAAAAAATCGCTGAGGTAACTAAGGATTTAAATTCTAGCGAGATTGACCAAAACAAGTTACAAAAGTTTGTTAAGAATGATCTTTTGTCTGATAAGGTTTTGAGTTTCTTACAGGAAAAAAATGAAGTTGAATTAGTGCCTGAGGGTACTTTGAAAACTGAGGAGAAGGAAGAAGCTGAGGCGGAAACTGCTGAGGTAGCCGCAGAGTAATTTATTTAATCTGTTACTCTTTTTTTGACCCCAAACCCTTTTTATTTTAGGGGGAGGGGCATCTTTTTGATTATGATTATTATTGTTGTTTTATTGGGTTAAGGTTATGGCTGAAGAAAAGAAAGAAATGATGTACGGGGAAAGGGCGATCGCAGAGGGTTCTTTAATCACCTTCCCCAATCCTCGCCCTGGCAGGGTTTATAATGTTAGTGTGACGTTACCTGAGTTTACTTGCAAATGTCCTTTTTCGGGTTATCCTGATTTTGCGACTATTTATATTAATTATTCTCCTGATCAAAAGGTAGTAGAGTTAAAAGCGATCAAACTTTATATTAATAATTATCGCGATCGCTACATATCCCATGAAGAATCTATTAATCAGATTTTAGATGACTTTGTGGAAGCCTGTGATCCTCTTTATATTTCGGTGAAGGGTGATTTTTATCCTCGGGGTAATGTACATACGGTTATTGAAGTCGAACACCGCAAGAATGAGCAATAATTAGGTTTTAGGTATTGGGTGTTAGGTGTTATGTCAAATCTTAATCTTAATTACATAGGATGGGAAAAATAGAGCTACCCCACAGCCAGATATATTACTATCCAGATTTTTTTGATTCCGTCACCAGTGATAAGTTATTTATCCTGTTGCATGGAGAAATTGAGTGGAGACAAGATTATATTACTTTGTTTGGCAAAACCCATTTACAGCCTCGCCTAACGGCTTGGTATGCGGATGAAGGTTTAACTTACACTTATTCTAATATCACCATGTATCCCCATGGTTGGATTAATTGTTTAGAGGAGATTAAAAATAAGGTAGAATCTTTTGTGCAAGTTAAATTTAATAGTGTTTTACTGAACTATTATCGCCACGGTAAAGATAGCATGGGATGGCATAGCGATAATGAGCCAGAATTAGGGAAAAACCCGCTCATTGCTTCAGTGAGTTTAGGAGGGCAAAGGCGTTTTATGTTGAAGGCTAGGGATAAGAAAAATTCTCTTAAGTCAGAGATTTCCCTTTCCCATGGTAGTTTGTTAGTAATGGGGGGAGAAACTCAACATTATTGGTTACATCAAATTCCTAAGACGAGTAAAGTTGTTGAGCCTCGAATTAACCTTACTTTCCGATTCATTAAATCATCAATTAATGGGTAATTTCGGTTAGAAAAGATTTCTTAAAAAAGATAATATTAGTAGAAAAATACTGGCGATAAATAAGGTAACTAAGGCCACCACAGGGGGGGCAATCAAGACGGCTAATAAGGGTAAATCGAAAATGGTAAATAAAGAGTTATGAAGTAGGGGAAGAAAATAAACAAGGGCCATGGTAGCACCTCCAACCAGTAATAAATCCCATTTCTCTATTACTTTTTTCCAAAGAATTAAAATTAGTAAACCCATGATTCCTCCTAACACTCCCATTTGTATGCCCATGGAAAAAGTGCTTAGGGCGCTAGTAATGGCGATCGCCCCTAATACCCCTTCAAAAGCCCAAAAACTTACTCCAGTGAGTATGGAGGCTACAGGTAAAGGGGCTCTATTTTTTTTCTCCTTTACAGGTTTTGATGGTTTTTCCACAGGTTTAATTCCTTCCTGTGTCGGGTTTATCGGCTCGATTTTCATAGGTTCAGGATCAGACAGGGGGGGAGTTGTATTTCTGGATATAGGGGCTTTAATGGCAGGTTGAGGGGTAACAGAAGGAGCATTTGCCCCCCTGAGTTGGGGAGGGTCAATAATTTTTAGAGCATCCCTAGCACTCTGAAACCTTTTCGCTGGATTATGTTGCAACATTTTTTCTAAGGTTAACCCGAGGCGATCGCCCACTGTAACATACTTGCGCCATTGCCATGTATTACTATAAGCATCATATAAATCCGTAGTCGGCTGAGCCGTCAAAAGATTTACACAAGTAACAGCCAAGGCATATAAATCAGTAGAAGGAAAAACTTGCGCCCCCGCCATTTGCTCAGGAGGTGCAAAACCCATAGAATAAATACCCGTGGACTTTAACTGAGGATTAGGAGTGTGATTCGTCGCCATTTTTACCGCCCCAAAGTCGAGCAAATAAAACACCCCCTCACGATTACGCATAATATTAGAAGGCTTTATATCCCGATGAATTGAACCATTTTCATGGACAAAAGTTAAAATATTAAGAACTTCCCTTAAAATATCCGTTACCTCTTGTTCAGAAAAAGCCCCTTTTTGTAACAATTCCTGCTCTAAATCTTGTCCGTCAATATATTCTTGCACCAAATAAAAATATTGCTCTTCCCCCTGCTTTCTACCATTTATTGTGCCAGGTACCAGTAACGGAAAATAGGCAAATAAATCAGGAATTTGAGGATGACGATTACCTAAATCATCTAATACTAACGCTTCTCTCTCAAACAACTCCAACGCCACCGCCAATTCTGCTTCCCCCATATTTCCTTCGGGCTGAAACTGCTTAACCACACATTTTCTCATGGTAGGGCTATATCTATCCACCGCTAAATATGCCGCCCCAAATCCTCCTTTTCCCAATAGTTTTTTCGGTAAATATCTTCCTGCCAAAATTAAAGGCATACCGCAACTTATGCAGTATTTTTGTTGTACCGTCTTTAGTATGGAGGTGTCTTTTAACTCTTTAAAACTATTTATTGGATGTTGACAATAGGGGCGGGTACAGGTGATATTCATGGAATAAAATAGATTTTATAGGAGTAATTCCACTTTTTATTATAGTTAGATTTTAGCAATGTAATGATCCATGGACAAAAAAGACATCAATCTTTAAACTGTAGTTACATAATATTTGTCTGGGTAATTGTGGTTGTAATTTTAAGGATTATATTTTGATAATTATCATATTATGTATAATCATTTTTTAAAATATTGGCTAATCATTAACACTTAATCAATGGATTTATGGTGATAGAAAATGGATAAAAATTTTATTCTACAAGAACAACAAAAAGATTTCTGTCATCGCTTAAAAATAGATGCCCTTTGCTCTTGTCAATCGGAAAATTGTTATTCGGAAATAGATACCATTAAAAGTTCTCATGTTCAGGCAATTATTAATCATTTAAAGCCTTTATTGAGGGATAAAAAAAATAATCCGAATTATCAACAGTTATTATCTAAATATTTTCTCCATAGACTAGGAGAACAATTTTTACAACAACGGTATCAAGACTTAGTAAGTTTAGAAAAAGCTACGAATCATCTACAAAACCTTAATCATAACTTTATCATCAAGGGAAATAATAACTTTAATATTTTAGTGCAGACTACTTTAAAATCTGATGAGATTTATTGGTTTTTAAATCAAGAAGATATAGATAAATATGAACTAATTATTTTTTTTATTTCTATTTATAGTTTACAAGATGATATACAAGATTACCCTCTTATTTTAGCTGGTTTTTTACCTCAAGAATATATAAAAAAATATATCACAAAAGATTACATTACCATCTCTGATTTATTCTATGGTGGTGGTTTAAAAGGATATTTACGATGGGCTAGAAATCATCAAATTAATAAATTTACTCGCTTAGGAACTTTTCATGATAAAAAAGGTGAATTCGATTTAGCTATTCATGCTTATAATCAGGCTTTAAATATTGGAGAAGCTAATGCCCATTTATATTTTTTGCGGGGGGTAGCACTCTGGAAACAAGGGCATTATCGTCGGGCTATTGATGATTTTTCGGCGGTGATAAAACTTGATTCTAACCATCTGTTAGCTTATCATTGGCGTGGATTTGCTTACACTTATTTTCAAGAGTATGAGTCGGCGTTAGAAGATTATGAGCAGGAAGTTAGGATTAATCCTGTTAGCTTTTTGGGTTATTATAAACGAGCTTTAATTAAAACAAAATTAGGTAATTTTTTGGGAGCATTAGATGATTATCGTATTTGTATAACTATTAATCCTAGCTTTTTTTTAGCTTATTATAATCGAGCTTTTGTTTATCTTAAGTTAAAGGATTATGAGGATGCGATGGATGATTATGTCGAGGCTTTAAAATTTAATCCTAATTTATATCAAGCTCATTATAATCTTGGTTATATTCATCAAATGTTAGGTAATCATTCTGAATGTATTGCTTCTTATAAAAATTCTTTAAGGTTAAAACCTGATTATGAAAAGTCTTATTTTAATTTGGCTATTTTACAGGCTGATTTAGGTTATATACAAAAGGCGATCGCCCTTTACGACAAAATATTAAGTATGAATCCTAATTTTATTCAAGCAAAATATAATCGAGATGCTCTATTTTTTATTAGAGAAAATGAAGGTAAACTTTTAGGAGAATACACAGAGTATAATAATCAAAAAAATCAAAAAATTCCTTATTTAGTAGATATAAAAACTTATAATTCTCTAATTAAGAAAAAAGAATCTTCAGATTAATTAATCATAAAATATATTTTCTCTTTCGTAAAAGCTGAACAATAATTCAATGTTTTTTGTCAAACAAAATAGGAGCCTATTTTCTGTTATAATAAATTAATTGCTATTATTTGAAATCCCATGACCACAAACCTATCTATGCCCTTAAAACAATCAATCCCCCTTGATGACATTGCCTACAACGAAAAAGGATTAGTAGCTGCGATCGCACAGGATCACTTAGATGGTACAGTATTAATGATGGCATGGATGAACAAAGAATCCCTCCAAAAAACCCTCGATACAGGAGAAGCATGGTATTGGAGTCGCTCCCGTCAAGAATTATGGCACAAAGGGGCCACCTCAGGACATATTCAAAAAGTAAAAGCCATTCGTTATGATTGTGACAGTGACGCTTTACTACTCACCATCGAACAAATAGGGGACATTGCCTGTCATACAGGGGAAAGAAGTTGTTTCCACCAAATAGATCATAGCAAATCTGCTCCCCCTGCCGATACCCTAACGGAATTATATAAAGTAATTTGCGATCGCAAAAATAATCCAACCGAGAAATCATACACCTGTAGCCTATTCCAAGGGGGAGATAATAAAATTCTCAAAAAAATCGGGGAAGAAACCGCCGAAGTCGTTATGGCATTTAAAGACGACAACCCCACCGAAATCGCAGGGGAAGTGAGTGACTTGTTATATCATACCCTCGTAGCCCTAGCCCATCATAACGTTGACATCAGGGAAGTATATAAAAAACTAGACGAAAGAAAAAAATAATTAAATTCCCAAAGAAATATAAAGAAATAAACATCTTCACAAAAGAACCTTTTAAACTATATATGACTTAGCAAAGTTGCCCTAATAACCTTTTTATTTTTTATGAGTAATAAATCATTTCAAATATTAATCATCGGCGGAGGTGCGGCAGGAGTTACCGTCGCTTCTCAGTTGATGAAAAAAAATAATAACCTTCGTATTGCTATCCTTGAACCATCAGAAAACCATTATTATCAACCAGCTTGGACATTAGTAGGTGGTGGAGTATATCAATTTGAAGATACCGTTAAACATGAAGATAAACTAATACCCCGTGGCGTAACCTGGATCAAAGATTTTGCTGAAAATGTTGACCCCAATCAAAACCAAGTTACCACAAAAACAGGTCAAATTATTAACTATGATTATTTAGTGGTATGCCCAGGGGTACAAATAAAATGGGATAGTATCACTGGTTTTCGAGATACCGTCGGTAAAAATAATGTTACCTCAAACTATGTTAAAGAGGTAGTTGACTATACTTGGGAAACCATTAATAACTTCAAAGGGGGTACAGCTATTTTTACTTTCCCCGCTGGGGCGATAAAATGTCCTGGCGCACCCCAAAAGATTATGTATATGGCCGAGGAAACCTTTGCCAAAAATGGCGTTAGGGATAAAACCAAAATTATTTATGCCAATGCCACAGGAAAAATGTTTGGTGTACCAGCTTATTGTAAACCCCTAGAAGAAATCGTTCAACGTAAAGGTATTGAGGTTAAATATGGTCATAATTTAATTGAGTTAAAACCCGACACCCAAGAAGCCGTTTTTGCGGTTAATGATGGTGAAAATGTCACCATTAAATATGATATGATCCACGTATCTCCTGCCATGAAAGCTCCTGATTTTATTAGCTCCAGTGCGATCGGCAATGAAGGAGGATGGGTAGATGTAGATAAATTCACCTGTCAACATAACCAATACCCCAACATATTTGCCCTCGGAGACGCTTCCTCCATTCCTACCTCCAAAACCGCCGCCGCTATTCGTAAAGAAGCCCCTGTGGTAGTAAATAATATTCTGGCATTGATGGCACAACAAAAACCCATCGATAAATACGCAGGTTATGCCTGTTGCCCCCTCGTCACAGGTTATGGTAAAACCATCATGGCAGAATTCGATTATACCAAAGAGCCTACCCCTAGTTTTCCCCTTGATCCTACGAAGGAAAGGGCTAGTATGTGGCTAGTAAAAAGATATGCCTTACCATGGATTTATTGGAATAGAATGCTTAAAGGAGAACCTTTTGAGGCTGATAGTTGGCGTTTTCTCTTAAAATAGTTGTTTGTAAGGTGGGCATTGCCCACCAAAAATCCTTTTAGATTAACTTGATCTTACTCTCTCTTCACCTAATCAGTAGCAATATGTTGTAGCGTCAAACACCACAGAAGTTTTTACTTAAAACTAATTTTGCTTTTGCCTATTTTTCCTCTATCTATCGGTTTAAAACCTCTTTTATATCCTAACATGATAATGGAATTTTATCTCAAAAAAATATTGATAAAAAAATAATTAAAACCTAAATTTAAATACAGAATTGGGATAATCTTCAATAGATTTGAAGGGAATAATATAGTAAAAAAAGAAATGCTTGTAGATTTTGTCTTAATTTTGGTGTGTGGATTTTTTGGAGGAATAATTATTGATAAGTTTAAAATTCCTGCCCTTGTGGGTATGATTTTAATCGGAATTATGTTAGGTTCTCAAGGGATGGATATATTAAGCCCATCTACCTTAAAATCAGCGGATAATTTTAGAACTCTTGCCGTAATGATTATCTTAATGAAAGCAGGTTTAGGGCTAGATCGTCAAAAATTACAAAAACAGGGTCAAGTTGCTCTGAAATTAGGATTTTTACCTGCTATTTGTGAGATGGTAATTATCACTTTTTTAAGCATATATTTATTGAACTTTGATATATTAACAGGGTTACTCTTAGGATGTATTTTGGCGGCGGAATCTCCTGCGGTTATTGTTCCAGGGATGTTACGTCTTAAAAGTTTGGGCTGGGGGGTTAAAAAAGGAATTCCTGATGCTATTTTGACGGGTAGTGCATTATCTGATGTATTATTATTGTTAATTTTTAGTTTATTAATTACTTTTTTATCAGGGGAAAATGCTTTAAATTTTGAAGCATTACCATGGTTATTTTTACAATTAATATCACAAATTATTGTGGGAATATTTTTTGGCTGGTTATTGGCTAAAATATTAATATGGATATTAGTAAAACAAAAGGTTTCTCAAGGAGGTGTTTATGATACTTTAATTACTGCTAGTTTGTCTCTTTTATTAGTGCTGTTTTCCCATGAATATCCTTTCTTTTCAGGTTATTTAGCGGTAATGAGTTGCGGTTTTTTCTTAATTGAATTTGCTTCTCCTTTGGCAAGAAGATTAAGACAGGGTTTTGATGTTCTTTGGCGGGTAGCTCAGATTTTTTTATTTGTATTATTAGGCGCAAATATTCAATTAAATGTCTTAGGAAATACCCTAGGAATTGGCTTACTAATAATTTTGGTTGGTACTTTGGTAGGAAGGATGTTAGGCTGGTATTTATCGACATGGGGAAGTAATTGGAGTGGTAAAGAAAAACTATTTTTACTTCCTGCCAATAGCGCTAAAGCTACGGTACAAGCGGCAGTGGGGGCTATTCCTTTGAGTTTGGGCATTGATGGTGGGGAAGAAATATTGGCGATCGCCTCTTTATCTATTTTAGTTACCGCCCCTTTAGGAGCATGGGCTATTCCCACTTTTGCTCCTCGTTTGTTACAAAGGGGGGAAGTTGATGCCACCAAGGTAATCATTGAGGGTAATATCACTATTTTAAGTGCCATTGATGATTCTACCCAAACTCAGGCAGTATTAACTAAAACCGCCGCCATGGCGAGAAGAAGTGATGCACAGGTCATTGTTTTACACGTCATCCCCGATGATAAATCTTCCGATGTAAATGCCTTAAAGTTAGTCACCCGTAAAGTTTTAGCTGACATTGACCATCAATTTTTAGTTAGGGAAGGTTCAACCGCACAACAAATTTTAACCATTGCCCAAGATTATGGAGTATCAGAAATTGTCATGGGTAAAAGGAATGTTGATAATATATTCGTTGGTTCTATTTCTCGTTATGTTTTGGAAAATAGTCTTATTCCTGTGATGATTATTGACAATTAACTAAGAAAATTTGACAATAATATCTTAGTATTTCTAGATAATCTAAATGGGTGAAAAAACAATTCTATTAGCAAATGAACAAGAAACCCGAAAGTTAGGGCAAACACTAGCTGATGATTTAAGTCCTAATACGGTTATCTTATTACGAGGGAATTTGGGAGCTGGTAAAACTACTTTTATTCAAGGCTTAGCGGTTGGTTTGGGCATCCAAGGTGCGATCGCCTCTCCCACTTTTACTTTAATCAATGAATATTTAGAAGGACGTTTACCCCTCTATCACATCGATTTATATCGCCTTCAACCAGAAGAAATTAAACAACTACACCTACAAACCTATTGGGAAGGCATAGAAGTTGAACCAGGCATCACCGCCATCGAATGGTCAGAATTATTACCCCATTTACCTTCCCATTATTTACAAATAGAACTAAGTATTAATGATGATGATACTAGACAAGCAAAAATAATAACTGATGTTACGCAAAAAAGATAATTAGTTCTTGGTTTGAGGTGTTAGGTATCAGGTTCAAAAATTTAGAACAACTCTACCCCAATTACCTCACATTGTTACGAAATGTAACAATTATGCTGTCAAAATGGGATGACGCCTTGACAGTATAAAAAAAAATAGTTAAAGTAGTTCACATAGCACTTGGGCATATCAAATAAGCCAATATGCAAGAAAAGCAAAAAGTTACTCTATATTTACCACCAAACCTGCACCGACAGTTAAAAGTAAAAGCAGCTATCGACACTGACTCCATGTCAGCCTTAGTCGAAAAAGCCGTTAACTTTTATCTAAAACACCCGGAAACCGTGGAAGAAGTTGAAGCAGGTTATGGCAAGACTCACCAAATTCATGTATGTCCAGAATGTGACACTCCCATGTTGATGCGTGATGGTGAAATGGTCTCCTTGAAAAATCAACCTACTGTTGTGGATGAGGAATTTCCCTTAATCGGTGATAGTGTTCAGTTAGAAGATTCATCAGACCAAGAAGAGTTAATTCCCTGCTAGAAGATTTGAGTACACTGAGAAACTAAATCGAGGTCGGCATAATGAAAGAAGAGTTAAATATTCTCATCAAAGCTCAATATCCTTTGATCTATCTAGTGACTTCTGAAGAAGAAAGAGCCGAAAGTGCGATCGCCCGTATCGCCAGAGATCAAGAAACGAAAGAGCAAAAAAGCCGAGTATTCGTGTGGACAGTAACTCATGGCATTGTAGAATACAATAGCCAAGGTCGTCAGGGAGTACAACATAACACAGTTTCACCAGAAGCGGCCATCGAATGGGTAGTCAGACAAAAGGATGACGGGATCTATATATTCAAAGATTTACACCCTTACCTAGACTCTCCCCCCGTTACCCGATGGTTAAGAGATGCTATCTATAGCTTTAAAGGCACAAACAAAGCCATAATTTTGATGTCGCCTTATCATAAAATACCCATCGAACTCGAAAAAGACATTGTGGTGTTGGATTTCCCCTTACCCCAATCCTCCGAGCTAGAAACCGTATTAGATAAAGCTCTACAGCAATCTCGCCAGAAGAAACTTCTCCCCCAAGTCAAAGAAAAATTAGTTCGTGCCGCCCTTGGACTAACCATCGATGAAGCCCAAAAAGTTTATCGAAAAGCCCAAGTAAAAGCAGGACAACTCACCGAGGAAGAAGTCGAAATCGTCCTCTCCGAGAAAAAACAGCTAATTCGCCGTAACGGTATCCTTGACTATGTAGAGGAAGACAAAACCATTGACGCAGTGGGAGGGCTAGAAGAGCTGAAACACTGGTTAACTCAGCGTTCTGATGCCTTCAGCGAAAGAGCTAGAGAGTATGGACTTCCCCAACCAAAAGGAATGCTTATATTAGGTGTACCCGGTTGCGGTAAATCCTTAATCGCCAAAACAACCTCAAGATTGTGGGGCTTACCCCTACTCAGGTTGGACATGGGCAGAGTTTATGATGGTTCCACCGTAGGCAAATCTGAAGCCAATCTTCGTAATGCCCTTAAAACCGCTGAATCCATTTCCCCTGCAATCCTCTTTATCGACGAACTAGATAAAGCCTTTGCCGGTAGTGGTGGGTCTGCCGACTCCGATGGTGGCACATCTAGCCGTATCTTTGGTTCATTCCTCACTTGGATGCAAGAAAAAAACTCCCCCGTCTTTGTAATGGCAACCGCCAACCGTATCGAAAGATTACCCAGTGAGTTTTTGCGTAAAGGTAGATTTGATGAGATCTTTTTCGTTGACTTACCCAATGCTCAAGAACGTGAAGCAATATTTAAGATACATTTAACCAACCGTAGAAATGAGATTGAAAGATTTGATCTCGCACAACTAGCAAATGTATCAGAAGGTTTTTCTGGAGCCGAGATAGAACAAGCAATCATTGCCGCTATGTATGAGGCTTTCGCCCAAGAGCGAGAGTTTACCCAACTAGACATTATCGCCGCCATGAAATGTACTTTGCCCCTATCTCGCACCATGACTGAACAGGTAACAGCACTACGAGACTGGGCTAGAAAAAGAGCCAGACCTGCTTCAGCTTCCGTTGCTGAATATCAGCGACTGGAATTTTAAAGGCTTTCATCGGGTGGGGGAGGAGTAGTCCCCCGAACTTCCGAGAAAGGCTAGTGATTCACTAGCAGTTTTAACAAAAGCACTCAAAGTGCATATCTTATCAAATTTTTAAACAGTTGTCTTTAATCTCTTAGGAGGAAACATCCATGTCTCATTTTAGCACCCTACGCACCAAAATCTCTTCTGCGGAAATCCTCACCAATTCTTTACGGGATCTCGGTATCAACGTAAAAACTGATGCAGATGTACGTGGCTACAATGGTCAGCGTCTTCGTGCCGACATCGTCGCTGTGTTAGAAGGCGAGTACGATTTGGGTTGGTCTCGTAATGCTGATGGTAGTTTTGATTTAATTGCAGATCTTTGGGGCGTTGCTAAGAAACATAACCAAACTGAGTTAATTAACTCCATTAATCAAAAATATGCCGTTAATAAAACCCTTGAAGAGGTTAAACAACGTGGTTTACAGAATGCTAACGTGAAGTTGGTTCTTCAGTAATCCCCAGTCATTTACCTAATAAAGTGTATTCTCAATCATTTGGGCTAGTTGGACTTTGATCCACTAGCTCTTTTTTTTTGAGGGAATAGGGAACGGGGAACAGTTTATAATTATAAATTAACCTCAATTCGGGATAAGGGTGTGAAGAATTAACAATTGACAATGGACAATTGACAATTATTTTATTGCCCATTGCCTATTCCCCATTCCCTGTAGCCATAACTGATATTATGATGGAATTGTTTATTTTCTCGGATCGATAATGTTGCAAATCAAAAATTTAACTAAGTTTTATGGAAAACGAGCAGTTTTACAAGATTTAAACCTCAACATTAAACAAGGGGAAATATACGGTTTACTGGGGGCAAATGGTGCGGGGAAAACAACTACTATTAATATTATCTGCGGTTTGTTGAATTATGATGATGGTCTTGTAAATATTAATGGGGAAAATTTGTCGGCTAAAAGTAAGTATTCATTGGGTGTAGCTCCTCAAGAAAATTTGTTATACCCGAGCCTCAGTTGTGCGGAAAATTTATCTTTTTTTGGCAAGATTTACGGTTTAAAAAGGACTAAGTTAAAATCGGCTATTAATCACTGTTTGCAAGGGGTTAATTTATTAGATCGCAAAGATAATGCGGTGGATACCCTTAGTGGTGGTATGCAACGGAGGGTTAATATTGCGGTGGCGTTGATTCATAATCCTAAGTTATTGATTTTAGACGAACCCACCACGGGATTAGATATTGAGGCGAGGTATGAAATTTGGCAGTTAATCACCAGTTTGAGAGAAGAGGGAATGACTATTCTTTTAACTACTCACCTATTGGATGAAGCTCAAAAACTGTGCGATCGCATCGGGATTATCAAAAACGGTGAAATCATTGCGGAGGGGACATTAGAAGAGTTAAGGAAAAAAGTTCCTGCCCAAGAAATTATTATCATTAAAACTGATGAGGAGGAAAAGGCAATTCTCAAAGCTCAAGAAAAGGGTTTTCAACATCGTTACTATGGGGGAGACTTAGCTTTTTTATTACCTGAAACTTTACCCTTAGAGGAGTTAATCAAGTATTTTGATCACATCAATTTAACTTCTATTACCCGTCAACCTGTCAATCTTGATCATATTTATCTTGAAGTTACTCAAAATGTGGAATAGGGATAAAAAAATTAAACCTGCAACCATAAGCCTGTACGGACGTAGCATGCTACGTCCCCTACCATATCGAAATTATTATCCCTAAACGAGGTTATTTATGTCATTAACAACTATAAAACTGCAACCCTTAACCGAAAAACACTTATCAGAAGTTATCGAATTAGATCAAATTTGTTTCGGTGGATTGTGGAGTTTAGAAGGTTATAAAAGAGAAATAGAGAGCCCTAATAGTACCCTATTAATTATTACTACCGATATAAAAAATGAAGAAAAAATAATCGGTTTAGGCTGTTTTTGGGCAATTGTAGAAGAAGCCCATGTGACCATTTTAGCCATTCATCCTGATTTTCAAAGACAAGGATTAGGCAAAATGTTATTAGAAAAATTACTAAAACAAGCAAAAGAAAAAGGGTTAGAAAGAGCAACTCTCGAAGTTAGTGAACATAATCAAAGTGCGATCGCACTTTACGAAAAATTTGGTTTTGCCCTAGCAGGAAGAAGAAAAAAATACTATCAAGCCACTGGGGCAGATGCCCTAATCTTTTGGAAAAAATTAACCTAACACCCAACACCCAAAAGATTAACCTTCCACGTTGATAAAAGGCAATAAAGCCAACAAACGAGCCTTTTTAACCGCTCTAGTTAACTCTCTTTGTTGGTGGGCAGTCAATCCAGTGATACGACGAGGTAACATTTTACCTCTTTCAGTTACAAACTTGTGTAAAAGTTCTAAATCCTTGTAATCAATCTCTTGACTAGGAGGAATAGGAGATAATCTTTTGCGAAAATAAGCCATAATCTAATCTTTAAATACTTACTATTTATTTATTCAAATTAAAACTGGAAACTAAACTATTTAATTTCCTTGTGGATAGTGTGCTTGTTGCAGTGAGTACAGAATTTTTTAAGTTCCATTCTGCCAGTGGTATTACGTCTATTTTTCATAGTGGTGTAACGAGATACACCCTTAGAGCGTTTGTCAGGATTGGTACGACATTCCGTACACTCTAATGTAATGATAATGCGAACGCCTTTTTTACTTGCCATGGTTTTAGCTTATAGTTACTATAACAGTAATTTTATACACAATCTACTATTATCTTATATACCTTACTCTTTTGACAAGGGGGGAGGATAATTGACAATTAACAATGGACAATTGATAATTAAAATTTTCAAAATGGACAGTGTAATAAATTTAACTATTCCCTGTTCCCCATTCCCTGTTCCCTGCTTCCATAACTCCACAGTTTACATAACTCCTAACTATATAATGGTATTTAACAAAGTCAGTTAACGTAATCTATGTCACCAACACTATTGATTTCCAAAGAAATACCTAACCTATCATATCAGCCCAAGGGCGATCGCTTCGACATCTCATGGCAACAACCCCTCTCCACCCTACTAGGCATGGGTAGAGCCGCAGGAGCCGATTTTGTAGAATTTTTCCTCGAAAAATCCAACTACATTAACTGTTTAGCCGAAGACGACACCATCACCAGCATTACTCCCAGACTAGCCACAGGGGCAGGGGTAAGAGTATTTAGAGGAAAAGCAGACTGTTACGTTAGTACCAACGATTTAACCTTTAATGGATTAAAACAAGCCCTAGAAAAAGCCCTCTCCATCCTTGGTTTAAACATTCCCCAAGGTTCAGCCTTCATACCCGAAATTAATCTCGAACTCTTCAGAGACTACGCCACCCTCAAAAATAAAGACACATGGTTAAGTCAATGCAGTAATATGCAAGAAATGGGCGACATCCTATTAAGTGCCAATCAATTTATCGAAAAAAAAGCCTCTAAAGTGCGATCGCGCCGTGCCGCCTACTTCAGAGACTGGCAAGAAATATTAGTCGCCTCCACCGACGGAACTTTCGCCCGAGACATCAGACTAACCCAATCCGTAGGCTATAACCTGCTATGCGCCGATGGACAAAATCGCTCCTCCATAGGCAAAAGAGACGGAGACACCAGTAACCCCGACTTTCTCCGCCAGTGGAACTATCAAAACGTAGCCGAAGAAGTAGCCGAATCCGCAGGAAAAATGCTCTACGCCGACTACGTCGAATCAGGACAATATCCCATTATCATGGCAAACCAATTCGGCGGAGTAATCTTCCACGAAGCCTGTGGACACCTCCTCGAAACCACCCAAATCGAGAGAAAAAGTACCCCATTCATCGATAAAAAAGGAGAAAAAATAGCCCATGAAAACCTCACCGCATGGGATGAAGGACTATCCGACAAAGCCTTTGGTACCATCGACATGGACGACGAAGGAATGCCCACCCAGCGCACCCTACTCATCGAAAACGGCATCCTCAAAAACTTCATAGCCGACAGAGCAGGATCCATACGCACAGGACATCCCCGCACAGGTAGCGGCAGAAGAAGTAACTATAGTTATGCTGCCGCCTCCCGTATGCGCAACACCTATATTGCCCCCGGAGAATATACCCTAGATAACCTTTTCTCCTCCATTGATAAAGGAATCTATTGCAAAAAAATGGGCGGAGGAAGCGTCGGCCCCACAGGAGAATTTAACTTCGGAGTTGACGAAGCCTACCTAGTCGAAAACGGCAAAATAACTAAACCCCTAAAAGGAGCAACCCTCATCGGAGAAGCCAAAGAAATCATGAAAAAAATCTCCATGTCATCCCAAGACTTAGGACTAGCAGCAGGATTCTGTGGTTCCGTAAGCGGTAGCGTCTATGTAACCGTAGGACAACCCCATATCAAAGTTGACTCCATCACCGTAGGCGGAAGATAAAAACTGATAATAAGTTCCGTAGTAAGGGCTTTAGCCCTTTTAATATAAAAACTTTTATCCTCCTATATTAATTTCGGATAAATCACTACCATAGGAAATCCCCCCTTATTAAGGGGTGCTAGGGGGGATTTACTAACGATTAAGCCCCCCAAATCGCAAAATTTTGGGAGAATTGTAACCCTTAACAACACCATGAGCCTTAACAAACTAAAAGCAAAAATCACCCCATGGTTATTCCTTAGCCCTGCCCTAACTCTTCTCACCATCTTTCTCTTTATCCCCATCCTCTACCTAATCTATCTCAGCTTCACCAATGGAAACCTAACCTCCACCCAATGGATTGGAATCAATAACTATCGACGACTAATCATTGACTCCGACTTCGCCCAAATTATCATCAATACCATCTACTTCTCCATCACCAGCATCATCCCCAGTATTATCATCCCCCTACTTCTCGCCGTTCTCCTCAACCAAAAAATTATCCTTAGAAGTTTCTTTCGTACCAGCTACTTTATTCCCTCCATAACCTCCCTCGTTGCCATGGGCTTAGGATTTCGTTGGCTATTCCAAAACAACGGTCCAGTTAACCAACTACTTCAACAAATAAACATTACCCCCATCTCTTGGCTCAATAGTCCCCTCTGGGCAATGCCCATTATTATTTTATTCAGTACATGGCGACAAATCGGCTTCAACCTCGTCGTATTCCTAGCAGGATTACAAGCCATCCCCAAATCACGATACGAAGCCGCCGAACTAGACGGTGCAGATTCATTGGGAAAATTTTTATATATAACCATCCCAGGATTAAAACCAACCCTAATTTTTTGTATCATCACCACCTCCATCTTTACCTTCCGCTCTTTTGAACAAATATACGTTATGACTAACGGCGGCCCAGCCAACAGCACCAATATCCTCGCTTACTATATATATCAACAAGCATTTAGACAATTTAACTTCGGTTATGCCGCAGCAGCCACCAGCATCTTATTATTAATAGCCTTTCTCCTCGTTTATATCCAAATTCTTATCACCAAAGAATAAATTTAAACCCGTAAAGTGGGCGATGCCCAGCGAAAAGAAAAAAAGATTGAAAGGTCAAAAGCCTTAATATGTAACAGTTGTGACAGAAGTTGAAAAAAAGTTTCGAGAAAAAGTTGCCATTTTGAGGAGAGTTAGTTATATTAGTA
>NZ_JADEWC010000017.1 GCF_015207825.1 Cyanobacterium stanieri LEGE 03274 | reverse complement strand
GGATATTTTTGTTCTAGGGTGGTGGGCGCTAGGGTGGGATATACGTCAAATCCTCGGGGGTCCATGTAGTTAGTTATTTTTTGAACTATTTTCCCTTTTCCTGCCGCTGCCCAGCCTTCTAGCACCACTATGATGGGGATTTTTTGTTGCCAACAGGTGTTTTGGAGCGATCGCAACTCAATCATAAGGGCTTCTATTTGCTCATGATAGTTTTTTTTGTCTAGGGATAGGTTTAAATCGAGGGTGTTTAACATGGATTAAGAGTTTATTGATAGTTTAAAACCTAAACTAAATGTTATGGTTATTAGGTTTACTGTTGTTCATATAATATCGGTTGTTTTCTTGGGGAAAAGAGGTTAGTTAATAATTCATAACTTAATAAATAAGAATGCTATATTTAACTTTGGGTTTTATTTTATAAATATTGGACTCCTCCCCCATACTAATTTTTAGGAAGAAAAAAAGATGGTTGCATCTACAAAGAAGACGGAAAAGTTAGCTTTTACAACGAAATTAGCTTTTGGGGCGGGAGATGTTGGCACTGCTTTATCTGCTAATTTATTAATTTTTTTCCTGTTGCCTTTTTTTACTAATGTGGCGGGTTTAAGCCCTAGTTTGGCTGGTAGTATCTTAATGATTGGTAAGATTAGTGATGCTATTAATGATCCTATCATTGGAATGTTAAGCGATCGCACCTCAACCCCTTGGGGCCGTCGCATTCCTTGGATGATACTTGGGGCGATTCCTTTTGTGCTTTGTTTTAGCTTGATGTGGATAGTACCTAATTTTGATAATAATATCTATCTATTCATCTATTATATGCTAGTGGCGATCGCCTTTCACATTTGCTATACCTCCGTCAATTTACCCTATCAAGCCCTTACCCCAGAGTTAACCAAAGATTATAACGAGCGCACCAGTTTAAACAGTTTTCGTTTTAGTTTTTCCATTGGGGCTAGTATTTTTTCGTTAATATTAGCAGGAATTATCTTTGATATTTATGATGGTCAAGACCAAGAAAAATATTTAATTCTCGGACTTTTATCGAGTTTAATTGCCTTAGTTGCCTTAGTTTGGTGTCCCTTACAACTACAAGAAAGGGGTAAAAAACCATTGTTAACTAAACCAAAGCGTAAAAATTTGGGTTTTTTATTAATAGCAATTGCCACAATATTAGCTATATTTGCTATTTTCAAGATTGTTAATAGTACCACACCTCAAGATATATTTGAAAGTATTATTTTTTTGTTTTTTACCATCATGTTAAGTGCCATGGCATGGACATTTATCACAGGTAAAATAGAACCACATTTATTAATAGCAGAAGAAAGCAAAAACAAAGAAAATCAAGAACAAATACCCTTTTTCCGTCAACTAAAAATCGTCTTTAGTAACAAACCCTTCCTTTTTGTCATCGCCATTTATCTTTGCTCATGGTTAGCCGTACAACTCACCGCCTCCATTTTGCTCTTTTTTGTGGTGAATTGGATGGGATTACCCGAAAGCGTATTCCCCCAAGTTGCGATCGCCGTTCAAGGTACAGCCTTAATTATGTTATTTGTCTGGCAAATGATCGGTAAAAAATTAGACAAAAAAATAGTCTATTTCCTCGGCTCAACCATTTGGATTATCGCCCAAGTTGGTTTATTTCTCATTCAACCAGGGCAAACTACCTTGCTATATCTTCTTGCCATTCTCGCAGGATTTGGAGTCTCCGTGGCTTACCTTATCCCTTGGTCTATGATACCCGATGTTATCGATCTTGATGAACTCAACACAGGTAAAAGACGAGAGGGCATTTTTTATGGTTTTATGGTGTTATTACAAAAATTTGGACTAGCCCTTGGTTTATTCCTCGTGGGTATTGCCCTAGACGCATCAGGATTTATCCGTAACATCCCCGGAGAAGCTATCCCCATTCAGCCCTCTTCGGCACTCCTTGCTATCCGCTTGGTGGTTTCGGTATTACCTGCCATTGTTTTAGTTATCGGCATAATTCTTGCCTATTTTTATCCTATCACCAGGGAATATCATAGTCAAATCAGACAAAAATTGGATCAGAAAAATTATAACTAAGGAACTTTTTACTATTTAAGATGGTCTAAATATATTAATTGATGATTTGAAAAGTATTTTATTATTATGTCTAATTTAACTTCCAAAAAAGTTTTTTCCTTTGCCAAATCAAAATCTATTATTTCCCTTGCCCTTTGTATGGGGATGATTTCTAGCACTGGTATCACTTCCGTAGCTGCCCAAAGTAGCAATTCCAGACATTTTCGCAATGAGTCTTTTCCAGGTAGGGGCTTTAATCCTAATCAAAATAACCGCCCTATCTACAATAATAATGGTAATATTTCCCAGCAAAATGGCACATTAAGCCTACCCACAGGCACAAATGTTCCCACCTACTATGCGGAAGATACTAGCGCCACTAAGATTTATGTCACCAGAGAAGAAACCCTACCCCTTACCCTCACCGTTGATCGAGATATAAGAGATAATCGAGGTAACATTGTTATTCCTGTCAATAGTCGTATTGAAGGAGAAATCCGCCCCGCTAATCGTAGCCGTGGTTCGTTGTTTGTTGGTAGAACTATTATTTATCCTAATGGCACAAGAATGCCTATCAATGTTGAATCTAATGTGGTAACGCGCACTGAAGTAATTGAAAGGGGTGGTAATAGTGATTCTATCTGGCAAGGGGCTTTGGCTGGGGCTGCTGCTGCTACTTTAATTTCAGGGGTAACGGGTAATCGAGTTATTTCCACTGAGAAGGTTTTAGGGGGCGCTGGTTTAGGTGCTTTGGCTGGTTTATTTCTCCGTGAGCGCCCTTCTTCTGTGGAGGTAATTTCTTTTGATACGAGAAGGGATTTAAATCTTACTCTCCGTTCTAGTTTAAGTTATTAACTGGGCAATAGTGTTGCATTTTCAATTATCCATTGTTTTTTTGTATTTCATTCCGGGTAATTGGCTAATGTGTCCATCTAATTCTAGTTGTAGGAGTATCCCTGATACTTGTGCCATGGGCATTTTTGTGGTAATGACGATAGTATCTAGGGATGTGGGTTCAGGGGCGATCGCACCATATACTATACTCAAAGGAGGGGTTAAATTAGGCTCTTCTGGTTTTGCAAGGGTAGGAATACCCGTTTTGGTATCATTTCTAAACCCCTGCCCGTTTTCTGTAAATAAAGATAATTGCTCGGGTTGATCTAAATTGGGAATCGCCCCCAAACTAGATAATAACTCCTCCGTGGTAACTATAATTTCTGCCCCCTTATGGATTAACCTTAAACATCCCCTAGCCCGAAAATTATCAGGGGTATTAGGTAGAGTATAAACATCTCGATTAAACTCCGTGGCATAGTGCGCTGTAATCAAAGCTCCCGATTTTTCTGGTGCTTCCATCACTAACACCGCCCGACATAATCCCGCTACAATACGATTACGGGCGGGAAAATTTCCCCTTTCCGGACGACTACCATGGGCATATTCGGTCAAAATTAAGCCCTTTTCGGCGATTTCTGCCATCAAATCACGATTACTCAGGGGATAGGCTCGATCTAATCCATTACCTAATACAGCGATAGTCCTCCCCCCCACATCCAAACAAGCTCGATGGGCAACGGTATCGATTCCTTCGGCTAATCCAGACACTATGATAAATCCCTGTTGAGCTAAAGCCTTGCTTATATTATATGTCCATCGGCGCCCATGTTCGGTGGGTTTTCGAGTGCCGACAATACCAATCATTGGGGTAATACCATTGTTTTCTTTTTCTACTACTTTTCCCTTGTAATAAAGAATAGTAGGAGGGCTAGGAATTTCTGATAATAAATGGGGATATAGGTTATCATTGGGACACCAAAAAAACGGATTTTTTTGAATATGTTCTTCAAAAAGAGCGTCAGGATTAATTTTTCTTCTTTGTTGATCGATGGTTTCAGAAATTTTTTTACCGATGCCATCTACTGTTAATAATTGTTGCGAAGAAACCCCCCAAGCGGTTTCTAAACTGTCAAAAGTTTGGGCTATTTTTCTGATAGATGTTGCTCCTAATCCTTTAATATTTGACCATGCCAACCAATACTTTTTTTCTCGGTTATTAATCATTTTTCATCCTATACGATAAAATTATTTTCTTCTCCCTGAGAAGCCTGACGACTACGGGCATCATAATATAAATCGGCTAAAGTTATACTATAAATTGCTTGTTTTATTTTTTGATTTAATTTACGCCATAAAGCCACTGTAACCCAGTCAGCTGAATTATTTTGACTATTAATATCTAAGGGCATTGACTCTAAATTTTCCCCCACTGCTTCTAATATTTGTCCGAGGGATATTTGATCGGTTTGATAAGCTAATTGATAGCCCCCTTGCGCCCCTCGCACGGAATTTATTAACCCCGCTTGACGAATTTTTATTAATATCTTTTCTAGGTAGGGTGCTGGTATATCTTGTCTAAGGGCGATCGCCCTTACAGAAGTAGGTTTAAAATTAGGTTGTAAACTAAGATCTAACAAAGCCTTAACTGCATAATGTCCCTTAGTAGTTAACTTCATACAAAGAAAAAATATTAAAAAAACAGATATAGCATATAAAAGAACAATAAGTTTAGAAATAAAATTAAAAAATGCTATTTTAGTATATTATAGATCAGAAACAAAAAGAGATATTAGTCTTTTTTAAATCAAAAAAAAATAGCTGGTCAAAAAATAGTAAAATAAAAGTAAATGTCAAAAAAACAAAAACCATTAACAGGAAAAGAGTTACTCAAAAAAGTAAAAAAGATGGGTGACGCATCCCGAGAAGAAAAAGCCATTGAATGTGGATATTACACCCTATCAGGCAAACAAAAAAGAGTCAGCATGGTAAAATTTTTAAATGCCCTCATAGAAGCCGAAGGCATTAGCCTAGACAACGACTCCACCACCGAAGCAAAAAAAAGAGGTAGAAGCGCTAACTACCGCATCAATGTTCAATCTAACGGTAACTTATCCATCGGTAAAGCCTACACCGAAAAAATGGGCTTAAAACCAGGGGATGAATTTGAAGTTGTTTTAGGACGCAAAAATATCCACCTTAAACAAGTAGAGGAAGAATAAAATTTCACCTCTCAACCAAACCACCCCACTTTAGGGGGTTTTGTTACCCTCTTGCCCTGGTAAAAAACGACTCACCTTCGCTTTAACCAAAACCTCATCCTGTTGGGCATAACCCACAAAACGCACATAAACCCAATCCCCCTCCCTAATATCATCAGCATCTGGTTGGTGTAAATTAGGGTTAAAATTTACCCGTCGCCATGGTTGCCCAACGGGAGTTATCTCCCACCCCGCCAACAACTCCTCCAAAGGTTTTAATAGACATACCACACTCTTAGCGGGTAAATCTGGTTTAAACCTAACCATAATTTTCGCCGTAGGATAATTAGTCAATAAAGACTCCAACTGCTGAAAATATTTTGCCTGTAAATTTTGTCTTACCTCCTTGGGTAATACCTCGCATTTTTGAGTTAAAAACGAGTTTTGTTGTTCCAATTCCAGTATTTTATTAGTCAAATCAGCCACCTTGCGGGTAAACTCTTTATGGAGGGCTTGATATTTATCTTGGCTAGATTCTAACTCCTCACTAGAAACATTCAAATCAGACTGTAATTCAATAATATCTGTTTGGGCTTGTTGTAACTCTTTTGTTTTAGTATTCAATTGCCCTTGTAAATTATCAATAATAATCTTTTGTTGTTCAGAAATTTGTAATAATTTTTTACGCCGAGGAGTGGAGATAGACTTATTTTGGGATGGGTTTTGACTACTCAAAAAAACCATCAAAAAAGTTGAACTTCCCAACCACAAGAATAAACCTAGAAAAAAATCTTTCATTTCTACCATATCTCACTCCACTGACTCTTAAACATCAACTTAAACTATCTTTTAAGATTTGTTATTTTTCTTATCCTTTAAAATGATAGTTAATGTAAATACTTTTAAGCAATAAATATTATGACCAGTGATCAATTTTTTATGCTAGTAATACTATTAATCCCAGGATTATCTTTATCTTTGATTGTTATGGCAGCCTTTGCTAAAGGGGGCTAAAAGTTAATATTTACCTTGTCTTCGGGCAAGGTATTCTAGCTTTAACAACTCATTTCAAGGTAACGAGCATCCCTAGCAACCACCATCAAGCAAATCTTATCTTAATTTAGAGGGGATGTTATAAGCATCCGACTAATTTTAGTTTAATTTATTAAATAATAGCCTATCAGTCATGGGATTTATTAAACAGTGGATGATAATTCACTTTACAGGTTATTATAATTTAGATTAATGGATCATACTGTTAATGTTTACTGATAATAAGTCTTTACCTTCTTCCCATTGTCTGAACATTTCAGCTTTAAGTCAATTATTTAGCTCTACTACTAATTCTTATAAGTATCTTTTTTTTAGTGCTTTATTAGATATTTTAGAAAGAAATTTATTTAATTGTGGGTTAGTTACTTTTCGAGATTTAGTAGTTGAAATGTTAGCTAATGCTTGGTATCCCCATGTATTTTTTAAATTATCTTTTGGTAAACAGGATAAAATTTCTCTTAAGTTAGATAGACTTAATATACAGTCAGAAAAAAAAGCTATTACCAGAAAAGATATTTTAATTTCTATTCTTAGTCATTCTAATGTTGATGATGTTATTAATAGCTTAATGTTTTATGTTCCTTTTCGTTTAATAAGACCATTTTTTTTAGAGGAATTAAAAGGAGCAAAAGATGCTAATATAAATTATAAAATGATTGAGTTATCACGAGATTTTTTTGAGAAAAAAAAGCCATTATATTGTTTTAATAGTGAGGATTATAAATCAATAGATGGTGTTATTATTCATCCTGAATGGATTAATTATATCAAAGAAAATTTTGTAATTCTTAAGGGGTGGGTTGCTTGGGAGTGGTTAAATTATATGCAAAAAAATAATCCTAATACTCCTAATTTAGCAAGAAAGTTATTTCCTTTAGTAAAACGTAAATCGCTTGTTAAACAGGCAAAATACTGGAGGTTAATTCTTGAAAAAGAGTCTTTAACATGTATTTATTCTGGTCATATTTTGGACAAAAAAAGTATTTCTGTGGATCATTATTTACCATGGTCATTTGTTGCCCATGATCAATTATGGAATTTAATTCCTAGTATTCATAATGTTAATTCGGCTAAATCCAATAATATTCCTGCTACTAACTATTTGGAAAAGTTTATTAACTTACAGCATCAAGGGTTAATGATTTCCCATGATATTTTACCTAAAAATAAATGGTTAAAATATATTGATTGTTATTTAACTGATTTAAAAATAAATGAGCCTAATGATTTATTGAAGTTAGAGATTTTGATGAAGGCTTATCAAAAAACTTTTAAACCTTTGATTTCTTTGGCGGAAATACAGGGGTTTTCTACTAATTGGCATTATGGTTAAAAAAATTAACAAACTACTGGGGATTACCGAGGGGATTAGTTTTGAGTTAAATTAATTTTGATTTAATAAAATTTAGTCCAACCGCCCTGACTTTAATCTTGCTATTCTATGGGAAGAAACATAGTTTACCGTTGAAATATTGTTGATGACAGGGAAGAAAACTAGGCATGTTTTAGGGCTTTCGGGGGGTAAGGATAGCACTGCTTTAGCTATTCTTTTGCATAGGGAAATCCCTGATATGGAGTATTTTTTTTGTGATACTCATAAGGAGTTACAGGAAACCTATGATTATCTCGATCGCATTCAGGCTCGTTTAGGCATTAAAATAAATTATCTTAGCGAAAAAAGGGGTTTTGATCATTGGTTAGCGATTCATGATGGTTTATTGCCTTCTCCTCAGATGCGCTGGTGTACGGTAAAAATGAAGATTAAGCCTTTTGAGGAATTTGTGGGGGATGATGAGGCTATCAGCTACATCGGTATTCGTGCGGATGAAAATAGGGAGGGTTACATCTCTACAAAGCCGAATATTAAACCTGTTTTTCCTTTCAAAGAGAGGGGTTTGGTAAAGGCTGATATTATTCGTTTGCTAGAGGAAAGCGGTATCGGTTTACCTGAATATTATAAGTGGCGTAGTCGCTCTGGTTGTTTTTTTTGTTTCTTTCAACGCAAGTATGAGTGGGTGATGTTGGCGGAGAATCATCCTGATTTGTTTGCAAAGGCGGTGGAATATGAGTCAAATCATCGGGATGGTAGAACTTATACCTGGACTCAGGGAGAGACTTTATTACAGCTTTTGGAGCGTAAAGAAGACATTATAGCACAACATGAAAGGGCGATCGCCCGTAAACAAGAAAAAGCACCGAATCGCCCCCTAGCAGAAGCGTTGGAGTCTGTATTAGATGAGGAAGATTCTACCCTACCCTGTCTAGTGTGTAACTTATAGTACTTTAGAATTTATGAATAATTTAGATATTACAAGAATTTTTCAAACAGAAAGCAAAGATATATTTGATTTTTTTACACAGGCAGGTGCTGCTTATTATATCCCTGTTTATCAAAGAGAATATGCTTGGGATGAAGATAACGTAGAACAGTTAATGGAAGATATTTTATCAGGTGTTTATGAATTAGTGGAAAACAAACAAACAATTCACTTTTTAGGTACTACTATTTTGTGTACAGAAAACGATAGATCAAAAATTCAACCACAAGACAGTCGTGCTATTCCGACTCGTGTTGATAATGTAATTGATGGACAACAAAGAATATCAACTATTGCGTTATTAGCTTGTTGCTTGTACCAAAACATATTTGAAATAAAACAAAAACTGCCTAACACAATGAAAAATCCATCTTTAGATTTAGATGGATTAAGAGAAGCAATTAATACTTATTTAAAGTCTTTACAAGAAATATTTTCATTTGATCTTCAAAGAGGTTCTCCTGAACGGAAACCAATAATAATAAGAAGTTCATCAGATTGTTGGACTTGTGAAGGTTCAGAAAGTGAAAATTATCAATCAGATGTATCATCATATTTAGCTCAATTTATTAAGAATATTTTTGAAATAGAAAATAATAGAAATAATTTCTTTACTTTTGAAAATATAAATAAAAATTCTTTGGTATATAAAAATATCAAAAAAATTCAAAGTTATTTAACTAAAATAGAAAAATCCTATGGTTTGAATGATGATTGTCCAACTGCATGGCAGATACTTAAAACAGTAGATCAATCAGAGTTTTGGAGCTATGAACGTCATGAACTATATGAGGTAATTAATAATTGTGGTAAAAAGTCTTTGGAAGAACTGAATAAGAATGAAAAAAATCTTTGTTCTGTAGTTCAATTATTTGCATTTTGTCATTATCTATTTAAACGCTGTTGCTTTACTGTTATTCGACCACAATCAGAAGTAAGAGCCTTTGATATGTTTCAGTCACTCAATGCAACAGGTACCCCTTTAACTGCAATAGAAACATTTAAACCTTTAGTTGTAAACATATTTGAAAATAATAAAAATAATTTCTTAGGGTCAAACTTTGATAAGTATTTTCAAAAAATAGAGGACTTAATGAAAAACTTAAGAAGTGCTTCTAGTAAAAATAAAAGAACGAATGATTATCTGAATTTATTTGCTTTAACTTATGATGGAAAAAGTTTAAGGAAACAGTTCAGCATTCAAAGACAATGGTTAATAAATAAATTTGAACAGCAAGAATCTATCGATAAAAAGGAAAATTTTATTTGTCAAATGGGGCAAATTGCCAAATATTGTAAGGATATAATATATTCTGAAAATAACTTAAAAAAATCTCTCCCCCAATTAAAATGTTTGGATTTATCACAAAAAAATACCTCTTCAATATGTTTGCTGTATCTTAAAGAAGCTAACCATAAAATGGCTGATACGATTTTAAGTCGTTTTTATTCTCAGGCTATTTCTTCTGAATTAAAAATTAGAGAAGACGATAGAGAAAACTTGGTGAATTACGCAACAGAAGAATTTGCCGTCGCCTGTCAAGTTGTTGCCGCATTTTTTACTCTATGGCGTTCGACCTTAGAAAATAAAGGCTTAGATGATGTATATAGAGAGTTACTTAAAAATAAAATGTCTTGGGAAAAAGGGGACAAATTTTTAACAACAAAAGAGTTAAAAACATATTTTAGAGATGTTCTTAAAAAAGAAAATATCGGAACAAAAGAAAATTGGAAAAGTAAAGCTATTGACTATCTAAAATATGACAACGTTCAGAAAGTATGTAAGTTTGCTTTGTTTGTTACCTCAAATGATACTATTTCGGATCCAAAAGAGTTAGGTTTAATGAAAAAAGGAACAGATGGTTCATCCATATCTTATTTAGATCCGAATAAATGGATTAAAGAACTTAGTAGTATTGAACATATTGCACCTCAAAATCCCAATAACAACAATACATGGGATAAACACTTATATGAAAATGATAATTATCAACTAATAGGAAATCTAACTTTATTACCTACCTCGATTAATATTTCTGCATCAAATAAAAACTGGCTTGAAAAATGGTTTTATTATCAACATTTGGGAGAGACAGACCCAGATAAATTGAAAACAATTAAACAAAAAGCTAAAGAGAAAAGGATTAAGTTAAATGATTCAACTATTCAATTATTACAAGAAGCTAAACACGCCCATCATATTAAATCAATAATTGAAGTTGGTGAAACAGGAAATTGGGATTTAAGTCTGGTAAAAAAAAGAACAGAAAGAATTTGCGATATTTTATGGGATCGTATGTCTGCTTGGTTAGATTTAGATTGAAATAGAAGAACTACTTTATCGTTTTTTAAATGTAATAAATAATTCAAAATAAAAATTATGAATTTAAACTTTGGTGTGCAAAAACAAGATGTTTATGGTACTTATGGAGAATTTACCATTGAGTCAGAAAATAAACATATTACCGCCCAATATTTACTTACAAAAATGAAGCCAGGGGTAGAAAATAGTTGGGAAAATAGTTTAGCAGATCAAATGGTGCCTTGGCGAGAAATTTTCAAAATTGATGAATTAACCTTCGACGAATTACTACAAAGAGACTTAGACGATTCTAGGGTAGCTAACGACTTGATTCCTTACCTACTCGGTGAAAGTGGCTCTAATGCTCGTTTTTTTCCGCCTATATTGGCAGTTTTAGCCCCAAAAAGAATTGATAAATCAGGTATATTACCCTATTATCCTCCCCTTACCCATCAAAACGATACATCCATGAGTTTTGGTAATTTATTTGAATTTGAAAAACATACTTTAAATGGACAATTAACCCCTTTAGGAGTGTTAAAATATAACCAAAAACAGAGTGCTTTAATAATTGTTGATGGACAACATCGAGCCATGGCAATTTTAGCCCTTCACCGCACCATAAACCAAAAATGGGGAGATAATAAATACGCATCTTATTATAATCATTTACAAGTAAATCAACAGCAGATAAAAAACTTAGAATTACCTGTTTGTATTGTCTTTTTTCCTGATTTATATGAAGGTAATCAGGCTTTACAAACCCAAGGCATCGACTTAAAAAGTGTCTCTCGAGAAATCTTTGTGGTAGTAAACAAAAATGCTAAACGTATTAGTCCATCAAGGGAGTTATTATTAGATGATGAAGATTTAGCCGCCCGTATGATGCGTAATACCCTATCCCAGTTAAAAGATAGGGGGGAAGATAATTCCTCGGTGGCGCGTATTTACTCCTTTGCCTTTGGTGATAGTCTTTCTGATGCCGATACCCGTAAAAGTGAAGTGGTTACAGGGCAATTGGAATATTGTACAGCTGTAGCATTACATAAAATTCATTGTGCCATTAGTTTTGGCATGAAAGATGCTTTTAATCTTGATGAGTCGGTAAAAGATATTACCGATAAGCGTCGAGTTAAAAATAAAGAGCGTTGTGAGGATTTATTAAAAGGTACAGAATTAGAGCAAAAATGGAATTATTATGATCGTTTTTCGGGAAAATATCACCCTTTACAACAGGTACAATTAGCGGTTAATTTATTGGGCAATTTAACGGATGTAGTTTTGTTACCTTTATTCGATCAATTTACTCCCTTTGCGGTTTATAATCAAGCCATGAGAGAAGTTTATCAGCAGTTACAAACTCCTTTATTACGCACCGAAGAAATTCACATTAAATCTTTTAATTTATTGTTTGAAGGTAGTGCAGTTCAAGCAATTTTTGAAGATCATATCCATCGTTTAAAGGATAAAATTAATAAGTATCAGGAAGAAGGTAAACCCATCAGTGATTATCTTCATAATCAGTTAAAAGATGCAAAAAATACCTTAAAAGCCGTAGAAACTTGGGAAGATAAAATAAAGTTAAATACTGCTTGTAAATTGTTTAGTATAGAGTGCGATCGTTTTTTAGACAATAATAGCGAAAACGAAAAAAAAGAGTTATTAGCCAAAGCAAAATCTATTTTAGATGCTATTTCTACTCAGGCTTTTCAATTAGGTTATCCCATGACAATTCATTCTATTGTTGAATTAATGATTGAAAATAATCAATCTACATCCTATGAAGAAAGACTGAGAATTACTAAGTTTATTTCTCAATTATATTTAAAGGCTTTAAACAAATATTTTTCTTCATCATCCGATAGTTTACACCATACCCTAACTGGTTTAATAAATGAATCAAGAATTAATGTATTTAACCCTAGTGAATTAGGTTTAAGAGGTTTGTTGCATCTTCATCTTAAAGAATTAAATGAGAGTCAATGGATATTTTTCCGTTATGCTATCTTAGAAATGGTGCATTGTAAATATAGTTATCAAGGATTATTAGAAGAATTAAATTCTCCAGATAGTCAAGATTTAGCACAGAAATATTTAAAGATATTACCTAGTATTATTGACAGCATATTAAATCTGAGAAAAGAATTTATAAATAAAGGTATTGATAGCAGTATTAAATCTAAAGAATTTAATAATCAATTGGAATTACAAAAAGCACAGTTAAAAGGACAAGGTTTATTAGATGAAGATATAGAAAAACACGTAGCTACAATTATAAAAACAAAACAAATTGATGTAGAAAAATTAGCAAAAGAAAATATTAAAGCCAGTTTAGGAGAATTAGCCGATAAAAATAAAATTCTTTTCCGACTAACTACCAATCACAATAAAACTGAATATAATAGCGGTTTTGCTACAGGAATTGACGAATTTTTATAGATTAAGTGTTTTTAATTACTATATTTATCTATAGTACAAAAAATAATCACTTTTCAATATTGTTTAAAGATTACAAAAAAATATAATCATGCACCACAATAATCCCTATCAGAATGATTTAGTAAATCAAATATTTAGCGACTATTCCATTGATAAAACAAGATTACCGTCTAGCGGATTAAATAAAGTCGGAGTGCCTAGTTTTGTGGCTGAATGGATATTAGATAAAATTGCACCGGGTAGAGGTGATTTAAGTAATGCAGAGCATGATAGGGTAAACAGTTTAGTAATGAAAGCCTTTCCGAGAAAAGATGATAAGGAAAGAATCAAATATAAAGTATATCAGGGAGAAGAATATCAGTTAATTGCTAAATTAAAGGTAAGAATTCCCCTTGAAAAAGCAACGGATGAAATACAAAAACCCTTGGCAAGTATTCCTATTTTAAACCTTAGAGAATGTGATATTGATTCTGATATTCTTGAAAAATATCCTTTATTATTAGGGAGAGGATTATGGGGGAAAATTACCCTTAATTATAGTGTGAATGAACAGGGAAAGTATAACATTAATATTTGCAATTTTGATCCTTTTCAATCTTCAGAAGTGGATTTAAGATATTATGCTCGATGTCGTGATGAGTTTACCTTTGAAGAATGGCGAGATTTAATGTTTTGTTCGATGGGTTTAAACCCTGAAGATTCTGGCTATAATAATGATGCAAAAATCTGGGTTTTCAGTAGATTATTACCTCTCGTAGAATCTAACTATCATGTGATGGAATTGGCGCCTAAAGGCACGGGAAAAAGTTTCTTTTATGAGAATGTTAATAGTAAGGTAATGGTGGTAAGTGGAGGGAAAATAACGGCGCCACGATTATTTTTTAATGGTAGAACTGGGGAAATAGGTTTATTGGGTACTTATGATGTTACTGTGTTAGATGAGGTTCAAAGTTTAACTTTTGATAATCCTGACGAAATGATTGGCCCTTTAAAAACTTATTTGGCGAATGGGCGTTATAATCGGGCGGGGTTTGCTGATATAAGTAGTGATTGTAGTTTGGTGTTGTTAGCTAATATCGAATTGGATGCTTATCAACGTCCGAAAAATGAAGATAATTTAATTAAAAATCTGCCTAAGTTTTTTTCAGAAACGGCTTTATTAGATCGTTTTGCGGGAATTATTCCGGGGTGGAAAATTCCTAAGTTTCAATCAAAAATGACGGCTTATCAGATAGGTTTAAAAACTGATTTTTTTGGGGATGTTTTATTGAGTTTGAGGAAGGATAATCGTTTTTATCATTATGCAAAATCTCATACTAATTTTATTTCTAAGGTATCTATAAGAGATGAAAATGCAATTTTAAAAAGTGCTTCTGGTTTTTTGAAAATACTTTATCCTAGCCTTAATTTAACAACGGAGGAGTATTTATTGAATTGTTTAAAACCTGCTCGAGAGTTACGACAAAATATTCATGGTTTATTGTACAATCTGGATGATGAGTTTAAACAGTATGAGAGGGATATTATCGTTGATGTGATGTAGAGGTTAAATTCTTATTAATATATTGCTTAATATGGAGATTATCATACATTGAAAACATCTGATTTATTACTGAATGCTGAACATAAAAATAGCATACTTAATCAGTTTTTTATATTATTTTTTTCTATTATTAAAGCACAGTTTAATGTATCAATAGTAGTGGACGAAATTTTAATAATATCTGAAGATCTTGAAATGAAAATATTTTCTTGATAAAGTGAGTAGGTAGTATTATTTTCAAATGATGAAAAGACCAATTGCAATGGATTTATTTTCAGGATGTGGGGGAATGTCCTTGGGTTTAGAAGCCTCTGGATTTGATGTAGTGGTAGCTGTTGAGTTTGATGCAATTCATGCTCTAATTCATCATCTCAATTTTCCTTATACTCACACTATTTGCCAAGATATAAACCATCTCAAAACCGAGTATTTAAAAGGGATTCTTCAAGATAAAGGTATCGATGAAATCGATTTAATCGCAGGTGGTCCACCCTGTCAAGGGTTTTCTCTCATGGGAAAAAGACAATTAGATGATCCCCGTAATTCATTGGTATTTGAATATGTGCGAGTGATTCGAGATTTACAACCGAAATATTTTGTCTTTGAAAATGTCCCCGGTATCGCCGTTGGTAAGCATAAACAATTTTTAGAAGAACTAATCAACGAATTTGAGTCATTGGGTTATCACATCGCCAAGCCGATTCAAATTCTCGATGCAAGTCTTTTTGGGGCACCCCAGAAGCGAAAACGCCTTATCCTCATGGGTAGTCGTCATGATATGCAACCTGTTAATTATCCTCTCGAAACAGGTGAATATAATGATGTGGAGAATACTATCAATGATTTAAGCAGTATTTCCGCTTTTATTGGTAAAAATGAAGGTATAGAGGTAAATAAACTCGATTACTCAGGATTTAGGCGTAATTTTGCCTTAAAACCTCAAGGGATTTATAAATTATGTCATGATCGACAACGAGATAATTTAGTTTATAACCATGTAGGCTCAAATCACACAGAAAAATCAAGACAACGTTTTCAAAATACTCCTCAAGGGGAAGTAGAAAAAATCAGTCGTTTCTTGAAACTTTCACCTACAGGATTGTGTAACACATTAAGGGCTGGAACTGCTAGAGATAAAGGGGCTTATACCGCCGCTCGTCCAATCCACTACAATCAGCCAAGATGTATTACAGTAAGGGAAGCAGGAAGACTGCACACATTTCCTGATTGGTTTTTATTTCATGAGACAATTTGGCATGGTTTCCGAGAAATTGGTAACGCAGTTATTCCCATGTTAGCGAAGGCAATAGGAAACGAAATAATTAAGGTTTTAGAAATAGATATTAACCAATTAGACGTGAGAAAATTAGAAAAAATAGATATTGAATTTATGGCATATAATATGGACAAAGCATCAAATTATTGGAATGTTTCTAATGATATAATTGCGAAAAGAAAAAGATTAAAAATGAGTGTTTTATGAGTAAATATGATGACATTATAGAAACAGTATTTTTTAATAATTATAGGGAAGGCTATAAAACAGTATCATTTGGTAGAGAAGAATTAGCTGAAGCCTGTGACACTTTAAATATCAGTAGAATAAAAAATTTAGGTGATATTCCTTACACTTATCGCTTTATAAGAAATTTGCCTGATTCTATCAAAAATAAAGCTCCCGAAAATACTGATTGGATTATAATTGGTACTGGTAGAGCTTCATATGAATTTAGACAAGCAACTCCCGGAAAAATTGAAGTAACAAAAAATAGACAGTTAATAAAAATACCAGATGCTACTCCCGAAATTGTGAAACGCTATGCACCGGGTATGGATGAACAAGCCTTATTAACAAAAGTTCGATATAATCGACTAATTGATATATTTACTGGATTAACTTGTTATTCAATTCAAAATCATTTAAGAACCAGTATAGATACTATCGGACAAATTGAAATAGATGAAATTTATTTAGGAATTAATAAAAGAGGTGCTCATTTTGTTTTACCTTGTCAAGCGAAATCACCTGGTGATAGCTTTGGTATTGTACAAGTTATGCAAGATATTGAGTTTTGTAAAATTCGCTATCCCAATCTAATTTGTAAGCCTATTGCTTTGCAGTTTTTAAGCAATAATGATGTAGCTATTTTAGAGTTATCTGTAGAAGAAACTCAGGAAAAATTCCGTCTTTCTGTGGTAGAAGAAAAACACTATCAATTAGTATTGAAACATGAAATTTCTGAAGAAGAAATAAATACTCTTTGTAAAAAAGAAGACTAAACTAATCATTGCAGAATGAGGGGAAACTAGTAACGCATCATCGATTATGTTAGAAAAAATGCTTAATCCTATCTACTTAGATTATCATTCTACTACTCCAGTAGATCGCCGCTTACTCGATGTGATATATGACTCGATGATCGATAATTTTGGTAATCCTAGTAGTATAGATCATCTATGGGGCGATCGCACCTTAAATGTGATCAAAAAAGCAAAACAACAAATAGCCGACTTAATCAACTGTCAAGCCCAAGAAATTATTTTCACCTCTGGCGCCACCGAAAGCATTAACACCGTCATCCAAGGATTAACACCCCCTCACCATTTCATTATCTCACCCCTCGAACATAAAGCCGTCATTGATACCTGCCAAGCCATGGTAAAACGAGGATTAGGCAAAATCACATGGCTAAAGGTAGATAAGAAAGGCAGAATTGACTTAGAATATCTCGAAAAAATATGCACTCAAGGCGCATCCTTACTCTGTGTCATGGCAGCCAACAACGAAATCGGTAACATTTACCCTATCCAAGAAATTGGTAAAATTGCCCAAACATATCATATCCCTTTTTTATGTGATGGCTCTCAGGCAGTGGGTAAAATTCCCCTTAATTTTCAAGATTGGGGTATCACCTTCCTAACTATCTCCGGACATAAATTATACGCCCCCAAGGGCATCGGTGCATTAATCGTCAAACAAGGGTATCATCTTCAACCCCTCATTTATGGAGGAGGACATCAAAACGGACTGCGATCAGGTACACTCAATGTATCAGGAATAGTGGCTTTAGGAGAGGCTTGTTATCTCAGACAATTGGAAATGGTAGAAGACGAAAGGGCGATCGCTCTTAAACGAAATCATCTACAATCAATATTACAATCACAAATCCCTTCATTAATCATCAACGGTGACATCCATAACCGCCTAGCAGGAAATCTTCATATATCTATTCCCCATGTCCCTAACAGTGCTATGATTGCTAGAATAAGGGATAAAATAGCCATCTCCACTGGCTCAGCTTGTACCACCCAAACCCTAGCCCCTTCCCATGTATTGAGGGCAATAAACCTAGAAGATGAGTTGATAGAAAGTGCCTTGAGAATCGGTATCGGCAAATTTACTACCCATGAAGAAATAGAAAAAAGTGCCACTATTCTTATTGATGCTGTTAACCAAATTTTGTCATTATTTGCGATTTAGTCAAATCCTAACTATCGATAATTCCTTTACCTTGACAATGATTACAGGTTTTTTGATGATATTCTTTTACTCCTGTATAAGAGGGGTTTTTTTCTCTTACTAAAATTTTACCACTACCCCGACAAATGGGGCAAACTTTAATTTTAAATCCTGCTAACATCTCAATTACCTCTTTTGAAAAAACTTTTTTACAATATTATTATTGACAATAAGGAGTAATATCTTCTCCAATCTCACTAAGAAAACATAAAGCACGAAAACGCAACATCATTAAATCTTCATAAAAAGGATTTATTTTACATAGAGGAGGAATTGTTAATATTTTTTGATTAAATAAATAAACATCTCTAGCAAACGGACATTGACTAGGAATCAAATTAACAACTCTTTTTGCAGTTTTTTTCTCCTTAATTTCCCAACTACCTAACTTCTCTTTGATAATGGCTAAGGGCGCTGTGGAAATTTTCTTGGGAATCTGTACATAAGAAAAATTCATCATTGTTTGATTAATTGATTATTATTGCTTAACTATTTTTAGTGTAGCGAGAGATAAGCCAAATAACCATATAAGTTCAATATATATAAATTGTAAATCATATAAGAAAAACTAAAGGGTGAGCCATGGCCACCCCAGAGAGTAATTATGATTTAAAAAAGTAAACAGAGCGTGATATTATAAACCTTCGAGGGGTACAGTGAGAAAACGAGCTAACTGAGCGCCTTGATTTTCGAGGGCAGAAAGGGCGATAGGCTCACCCACAGGAGTTAAAGGAATATCTCTTTTAGGTTTTACCCGTAAATAAAGAGTTCTTTTAGGGTTTAATCCTTCTTTTATTTCCGCTCTAATTGCTTGAATATCATCAATATCATATACTATTTTTACCTGTCTATTTTTACCTAAAAAACCTTGTCTAAAAATAGTTACTTTTCCTTCTTTTTTATTAAATTCATTGTAGCCACTACCTACATTTAAAAAGATATTTAACCACAAATAAGAAGCTAATAATGTACCCGCCACACCATAAAAACTAAGGGCTATACCTTGGGGTACAAATTGTAATCCAGAAACATCAGTAACCTTGAGAAAATCAGTGTGAAAATAACTAGATAATCCTGCTAATAAAAAGCCCACTCCGCCGATGGTAGAGGCGATCGCCACTAGATAATTACTAAGACGACGAGAGCCTGAAATCTCTTGTTTAAAGATAAAATCGTTAACTTGCATTCCTAAAAAACTAAAATAAAATTGTTTATTAACATAAACTAAAAGTTGTTGCTCGAAGGGTAATACAAACAACAATCTTAATAGTCATAGATATATTATAACCCTTGTTGGACTACGTTTTTGTTTAGTAAATAAATCTAATAATTATTGATATGCAAAGTTAAAGAAAATTAACAACAATCTTAAAAATAACTGAGCTACAATTGAGATTAAAGAGAGAGTAAAAAAATCATTATCATGGTAATTAATTTACAAAAAGGACAAAGAATCTCCCTAACAAAAGAAGCCCCTCAATTACAACAATTGATGTGCGGTTTAGGGTGGGATGTGGCAACCAAAAAAGGTGGTTTCTTGTCAGGTTTATTTAGCCAAAACAATGGCAATTTTGATTTAGATGCCTCAGTAATATGTATTAGTGAAAATAAAAAAGTCAAACACGAAAAAGACGTTGTCTATTTTGGTAATCTCAGACATTATTCCTCCGCCATCATGCACCAAGGAGATAACTTAACAGGGGAAGGAAACGGCGATGATGAACAAATTATGATCAATTTAGCCCTACTACCAGAGTATATATATAAAATTGCCATAGTGGTTAATATTTACGATCCTTTTAACCGTCAACAGGATTTTGCCCAAATAAACAATGCTTTTATCCGTTTAGTTAATTTAACCAACCAAAAAGAAATCGTGCGTTATACCCTTTCTGGGGCAGAATATACAGGGCAAACCGCCATGATTATGGCAGAATTAACCCGCAACGGTAAAGATTGGGAAATGGATGCTAAAGGGGAGGGTTTGAGAGTCAAAGATTTAGCCGCCGTCGTTAATCTCTACAATCAAACCAATAGTTAACATTCAAAATATTTCCAGCGCACCTTAACCCTTACATTCCTTAGAAGGGGTTGTTTTGACATTGACAGAATCATAACCCGTGTTTTCCATTAATTGAGTAATAGTTAACACCGCCCTTTGGTTAGCTTGAGTAAGAATATGAGCATCACAAGCCGAATTTACCACTTTTTTAAGAGTTTCTCTTTGGGCTTGGGTTTGTAAATCAGGGGCAACATCAGGCCCTAAACTTAAAAATCCCCTATCATAGTCATATACTTGGGATTTCGTGACATCTATCTTAGAGTCTAAAATTTGGGGGGCAGGTAAAGTAATAGTAAGGGTGTCATTTTCCACACGGATATTATTTTCTTCAATTTTACTCAAATCCAATCCAGCCCTTACTTCTCCCCGTGCAAGATATAATAGATTAGTTTCTCCCACTACCCAATCTCCTATCCTACGACTAGAGGAAGTTGGTATAACTGCATCCATAACAAAAACGGTGGTAGTTAACTCACTTACACCCTGTATTTTTTGTACAATCAGTTTAGAAGTATCGATGTCGTTGGTGACAGTGGGAAGTAAATTTTTTAACCCTTCCATAATTTTATTACTGGTTTGGAAAAGGAAAAATAAACCAACCATAAAAATAACACTGACTCCGCTTTTAGTCAGAAAAGATAACAGATTGAAAGAATTAGGAGAGTAATTAGGAATTTTTGAACTATTCATGGATTTAATGATAGATTATTGATAATAAAAACAAAAGATATTTAAATCATGGTTAAAACCTTAATTACTATCGAGTAAAATAAGGGCGCTATATAATTGAAATGCTTCATCCCATAATGTTGTTTCTTTTCTAAAAATATTAATATTAGACTCAATTTGTGTCAGCATTTCGGGAAACTGAATCGCACCTTCTCCGAAGGTTGTAAAATCATCATGGGATTTTACTTTACCAATTTTATCATTTAAAAATCTGATTAGGGTCAACCATTTATCTCGGTTAGTTTTCCCTTGATTAAATATATCAATTCCTTGGTCAAATTGATAGATATAGTCACTAAATCGCAAGATTATTTTATCTTTAGGAAGATGTAAGTCACAAAAACTAATATAGTCAAGGGTTTCTTTTTTTCTAATTAATTTGCCCTGAGGATTAGTATGGAGTGTCATTTCAAAAATGGGTATTTTTCCCCTAATTTGGTTGATTATATCTTGGGGATTGAAGGTAAATTGTATTTCTTGGGCTAATTTATTTTGACTGACAATGGTAATATTTTCTTGATGGTTAATAATATACTTAACTTGATAGGTAATAGTTTGATTAATTTCTTTGATAGAGTAGCAAATAGATTGAATATTTAAGGAATTAAACTCTTGTTGATAATAACTTAATTCTCCATATTTTCCTGTTTGATATAGTCTTAAATTTCTGGTGGGAAGCTGTAGTTTTGCTGTGTAGGGATCAACTTTAATAATTTCAGCAAACTTTTTACCTACTAGATTTTTTTGTTCAACAGTTAGGGGTTTTAATGCTAAGATAGCAAGGTCATTACTATTTTTATTTTCTTGAAATTCTGCTAAGGTTTTTTCCTTTCTAGCTTCCCTTTGTTGATTTTCTGTTTCTTTTTTAAGGGTTTTTACTTGTTTAATTCTTTCTAATCCATCCCTAATATTTTTGGTCATTTGAGGATGAGGAAATATACTATCTTTAATAACTTGACGATATTTTTCTTCTGCTTTTTCAATTTGGTTAGTTTTTTCGGCAATTAATCCGTAATAATAATTTTTCCAGAGTAATTCTTCTCCTTCTGATGATAATTGATGGATTAATTTGTTTGCTTCTTCATACTCTTGATTATCAATATATGTCACTATGTCTTTAAACATTGTTGTATCCTCAGGGATAATTTATTTTTCAGCAAGGGAGGCAATTAATGCCATGATAGCAATGGGGGCAGTAACTGCCCTTAATATTCTTTTCCCTAGGGTAATGGGTTGGAAATTATGGGCGATCGCACTTTGTATTTCATTTGTAGTCCATCCTCCTTCACAACCGGTGGCAATGGTAATTTGAGAAGGTAAATCGAGAGGATTAAGACAGTTAAATAAATGTTTATCAGTATTACGGGCAACGGCAATAAAACGGGAAGAATCATCCTCCATTTGTTGAATAGCTTCTAAAAAAGGTAAGGGAGGGGCAATATAAGGTACGATTAATCTTTCACATTGTTCCGATGCTTCTTGGGCTATTTTACGCCATCTGACTAATTTATTTTCCTTGGGTTTTAGTAAAGTGCGATCGGCCATAATCGGATATAATCGACTTACTCCCAATTCTGTGGTACAACGGACAATATCATCAAAACCACTTCCCTTGGGTAAAGAAACCATCAAAGAAACCTCCATGGGTAACTCTTTATTTTCGACAATATCGTTGGTAATCTCTCCCCCTATAGGAGTTAATTTTACTTGCCAACCATTCCCCCGCCCATTGATAGCAATAAAAAATTGTCCATCATTTAATCTAACGACACGACGTAAATAATGTTCTTGGTCAGGATGTAATATAATTTTGTTATCCTGTCGTTGACTCTCCGTAATCACTAGCCGATATAACATTTCGTTGAAGATGATTTTTAGTCGAAAAAAATTACTCTATTTAACCTCAAATCTGAATAATAATTTTCAGGGTGATGAAGTTTGCTGGTTGCAGGTAACAGATTTAAAATACAGTGATCAAAAAAAATAGTCTTTTATTGTCCATTGTCCATTGTCCATTGTCCATTGTCAATCAATATGTATTCAAACAAAACCACAACTTTAGTCACAGCCGAAGAAATGAAGCTAATTGAGGAGGAAATCTTCTCCGCAGGAATGCCCGTAGCTAGTTTAATGGAAAAAGTAGCCCTAAAAACAGCCCAAAAAATTAAAGAATTATACCCTATAAAAGAAAAAAAAATTTCCCTCGGATTTATGGTTGGTTGTGGGCATAACGGAGGTGATGCTTTAGTAATTGCAAGGGAATTATATTATCAAGGCTATGATATAGTTATTTACCCTCCCTTAATAGAAAAATTTAAAGAATTAACCGCCCATCACTTTAAATATGCTTCAAGTTTAGGAATAAAAATTGTTAGTAACATTAAAGCCTTAAGTATATGTCATATAATTGTTGACGGTTTATTTGGTTTTGGTTTAACTCGTAAAATTACAGATAATTTAGCAGAAGACATAGCCATTGTTAATCAGTGGAATAAACCCATTATTAGTATTGATATTCCTTCAGGAATTAACAGCGATACAGGGGCAGTTTTAGGTATAGCTATTAAGGCAACCCATACCCTTTGTTTAGGTTTATATAAAAAAGGTATTTGGCAAGATAGGGCATTAGAATATTTAGGGCAAGTAGAAAGAATAGATTTTAATATTCCCCCCGCTTTTATTGATAAAATTACCGCCGAATTTCCGACAACGGAATTATTAACACAAGAAAAAGTCCAAGAAATTTTACCCCTCCCCCGCCATGTTACTACTTACAAGTATAAACAAGGACATTTATTGTTAATTTGTGGCTCAAAAGAATATGCGGGGGCGGCTTTGTTATCTGCCTATGGGGCGAGAAGTAGTGGAGTGGGGATGGTGACAATGGTAGTGCCTGATAGCCTTAAACCTTTGATTAATAGTCAATTGCCAGAAATGTTGGTGATTGGTTGTCGAGAAACTTCCCTGGGTAGTATTGAAACTTTACCTTTATTAGATTGGCAAAAATATCAGTGGGTATGTTGTGGTATGGGGTTAACTAAGGAAGCGGTATCGGTGGTAAAAAAGGTAATTGCTAGTGGTTGTGATATTCTTTTGGATGCTGATGCTTTAAATATCGTGGCTAATTATTATCTTTTAGATGAATTGAAAAATCGCCATGGTAAAACGGTTTTGACTCCCCATGATGGAGAATTTGAGCGTTTATTTCCTGATTTACCTTTTGTGGGCATGGCTGATAGAATCGAAGAAACAAGGCAAGGGGCGATCGCCCTTAATGCTACAATCTTAAGGAAAGGTGCAAAAACCATTATTAGCGATAATATTAATACTTGGATTATACCCCATGGCACAACGGCCCTAGCCAGGGGAGGAAGCGGAGATGTATTAAGCGGTTTTATTGGTGGTTTACTCGCTCAAAATAATTTTACTGATACCATTAGTGTTGATACGGTGGGGGCGGCGGCTTGGTTACATCAACGGGGTGGAATTTTAGCCAGTGAGGATTTATCTACTTTAGGGGTAGATGGGGTTACTTTGTCTCAATATATTCTTAAGGCGGTTAATGAATTAAAAAGGAATGGGCAATGGTTTTTTAATGAGACTTGTTGAGGATAATATCGCTAATTTCCCTTGGATTTTTTGTCTTTAACCGTTGAATTATGAAAATTGAAAGAATTGACTTATACTACGTTGAAATACCGTTTATTTATCCTTTCAAAACCAATGGGATTAATGTAGATAGTCATAGTTGTTTGATTGTCAAAATATATAGTGATGGTTTAATCGGTTATGGGGAATGCCCGACTTTTAATCAACCTTTTTATAATTATGAAACCATTACCACTGCCCATCATATTTTAAAAGATTTTTTAATTCCTTTATTACTGCATAAAAATATTAATTCTCCCCAAGAAATTAATCAAATACTATCCCCTGTGAGGGGGCATCAAATGGCAAAATCTGCTTTAGACTGCGCACTATGGGATTTATTTGCTAAGGAAAAAAATCTACCTTTATCGAGGTATATCAATGGAGTGAGGGAAAAAGTAACAGTAGGGGTGAGCGTTTCTTTGCAATCTAATATGGAGGCTTTAATAAATAGAGTAAATGCTTATGTAGAGGAAGGTTATCAAAGAATTAAACTCAAAATTTCCCCTGATAATGCTTTTTCTTGTTTAAGCGCTATTCGTGAAAGTTACCCCGATTTAATGTTAATGGGAGATGCTAATTCGGTTTTTACTTTAGATGATATAGAGTTATTCAAACAGCTAGATAATTTAAATTTATTGATGATTGAACAACCTTTGGCCTATGATGATTTATTAGAACATAGTCAGTTACAGTCTCAGATAAAAACGCCCCTATGTCTCGATGAAAGCATCAATTCTATTAATGATACCCTAAATGCGATCGCCCTTAAATCTTGTCAAATAATCAACTTAAAACAATCCCGTGTCGGCGGTATTACTAACACCATTAATATTCATAATATATGTAAAAAAGCAGGAATAAAACTATGGTGCGGAGGAATGTTAGAATCAGGCATCGGTAGGGCAACTAATCTTCATATCGCCAGTCTTGCCCAATTTCAATTCCCCGCAGATATTTCCGCTACCAATCGTTATTTTAAAGAAGATATTATCGCCCAAAATATTACACTAAATCCCCAAGATTCTACCATTAATGTTCCTCAAAAACTAGGAATAGGAGTTGATATTGATCAACATAATTTAGATTTTTTTACTATCTTTAAAGAGTCTTATTAATCTCTATATTCGTTCAATTTATTAAACTAAGTATCGTTAGTCATATAATTTATTAAACAGTGGGGCAACTGGGAAGACAAAATCTATTTACAATAAATTATCCGAACTTAATATTAAATAATACTGGGCATTGAATGTTATGAATAATCTTTAATGTAAAATTTATTTTTCATTCAAAAAAGTCATTATATGAAATACTTAAATGTTTACGACAAATAAAACCTCTCAAATAAAATCCCAGCCTAATTAACCTCAATTTAGGTTAAAACCCTTGACCATTCCTTGTATAGATTTATGGGTGCTGAATCCATTTATTTCCAAACATAAAAGTTCAATGAATTGAACGAAAAATCCGTAGCCTTGTAATGAATTACAAGGCGGGAAAAACTTAAGTTAATTATATTTATAGCAATCTTTTTTATATTTCATATTACTTAAGGATTATCTAAAAAATAATTTAGAAAATAAAATATATAAATAGTAATATTATTGACTTATTATTATCTGCTATTTTGTAACTTATTGATTATTCAGCTAAAATGAATAAAGAAATGACAAAAAATATAAAATATTGAACCATAAATACAAGATTTTTAAGCATATTAAGCCAAATCCGATTTTAAAAACATATCATCACTCGCCTTGCAATTAATTACAAGGCTAATATTTTATCGCTCAATAAATTAAACTAAAGTATATTTTGATTAACAGGTTTAATATTATAACTATCAAAAAAATAAGAAAAATATCATTAATTAATCTGATAATTTTGATTTTTCATCAAATACTAATTAAAGAAAATAATTTGATTATTTTAACCTAAAGAACGAATAATTCTAGCAAGAATATCTGCACTGTCAAACAAAGCTAACTTTTGACAATTACCAGCCATTTCCCTTAACTTTATTTTATCCTTAATTAAATTAGTAACAGTCTTATCTAAAATTTCGGGGGTTAAATCATCCTGACGAAAGACAATCCCTGCATTTGCTTCGGTAAAAACTTGGGCATTAAAAAATTGATGATCTTCTGCAGCAAAAGGAAAAGGAATCAATACAGAAGGAGTTTTGGTGATGGCTAACTCCGTCAAAGCACTAGCCCCCGAACGACTAATGGCAAAATCAGCTCTATTTAACAATCCTGCCATGTTATCATAAAAAGTCATTTCAATGTAATTGGGGTGTTCAAAAGTGCCAAAATCATCGTCCCTATTACCCGTTAAATGGACAATATACCAACCATTTTTCAGCCATCGTGGGGCGCACTGTCTGACTAATCTATTTAGGGCTACAGCCCCCTGAGAACCGCCCATGGCAACGATAACAGGAACATTGGGGGGAATTTTGAAATCTAGGGGGTTAGGGGATAAAAACTCTTGACGTACGGGGGTACTTACCCATTGAGTTTTAGTTTTAGGTAAATATTTTTTTGTGCCTTCAAAACCTAAGGCAACGAGATTACATTGTTTACCGAGAAGTTTAGTAACTTTCCCCGGAATATAGTTGGATTCGTGTAAGATAACAGGAACTTTTGCGAGTTTTGCCCCTAAGATAGCGGGGGCGGAGATGTAACCTCCCGTGGTGAATACTAGGTCTATTTTTTCCCTTTTAATTAGTTTATAGGTAAAGGCGATCGCCCCTAACATTTTGGCAAAAAGAAAAATAGTTTTCACCCCCAACCTCGTTTGAAAACCATCAATATTAACGGTATGTAGAGGGTAAAAATCAGGCACTAAAGAAGTTTCTAGGCGATTAGGCACTCCTAACCACTGAATCTCATAATCAGACAATTTCTGAGCCACCGCAAGGGCAGGAAATAAATGTCCCCCCGTACCACTAGCAGCGATTAACAACCTCGATTTATGATCAGACACAATCAGAATAATTAATAATCAATAATAAAAGTTTGTAAATACATCAAATCTTACTAGGTTACAAAAACCCGATTATACTTTACCATTAAAAAATCAATAGTAAAAAACAATCAAGCAATTCCTGATGTACTTAACCAAGGAATAAAGGGTTTACCGTTTAACCCTGTAATGGTCAAACCATTACCAAAAAATAGACCATACCATTTAACATAAGTGGGGATAAGTTTATTTGAACGGTGTTCCACCCATATAAAAAAAATAAACGAACCAAAAAACCATGATTTACTTTTGGCAACAAGTATATAATTTTTGTCAACACATCACCAGCCGTATAGGAGACAAGTTATTAGAAGACTTTGCCAAATTAGAACCCACCCGCAAAGCCGATGGTAGCCTCGTTACCGCCGCTGATAAGTGGGCTGATCAAGAAATTAGAACAGGAATTAAACAATGTTTCCCCACCCATGGTATTCTCACCGAAGAAACCGAACATCTTTTACCTATTAACGATTGGTGTTGGGTAGTTGATCCCATTGATGGTACAACCAATTTTACCAGAGGACTACCCATTTGGGGTATTTCCATCGGTTTACTATTCAAAGGTACTCCCGTATTTGGTTTTGTACATTTTCCCCAAATCCAACAAACCTATCATGGTTATTTTTATGGCGATACAGGATTAACCGGGCCAAAAGGTGCTTATCTTAATGGCGATCGCATTTATACCAGCAACGCCGATGCCAGTATGAATCATATCTTTACCCTTTGTGCCAGAAGCACAGAAGTGCTTAAAAACTACTTTCCCTGCAAAATCAGACTCACGGGAGTCGCCAGTTATAATATGCTTTTAGTGGCCTGTGGTGCGGCCTTAGGCTCTCTCGAAGCCACCCCCAAAATTTGGGACATCGCAGGGGCATATCCTATCCTCAGAGCCGCAGGAGGACAATTAATTCACCTCGAACCTCAACCGGTTTTCCCCCTTCCCCAAGGCACCGACTACAGCCATAGGGGATTTCCTTCCCTCTGTGTCGCCCATCCTAAACTCATCAACGAATTTAAACCCCTTGTAGAATTTATCGGCGAAAAAGCCCTTCAACACTCATCATAAGATAACCTCAGTATGGGTGATTGGGAGTAAAGGGGATGAGGAGTAGGGGTGATATAGTTCAATTTATTGAACGATAAACTGTTAGCCTTGTAATTCATTGCAAGGCGAGTCATGATATATTATCTAAATCTGATTGGGTATAATTCATCACAGGGTGAGGCAACTACAAACATACAATCTATTTATAATCATTTATCCGAACTAGATATTAATTATCCTTTTTGCGATCCCATTTAAATAAAAAAACCATCAAACCGATAACCCCCAACTGCACCAACAAATTAAGCAAATTATCCTCCACCCCCTTACCCGCTAAAATCTGAGTAAAAAAAATAAAAGCACCTATAGCCCCAGAAGCTCCAAAACCCACATAAATAAACCTACGTAGCCCCCGATAAGGGGCTTGAGCCTCGGACATCAAATAAGCATACTTTTCAGGGTCACTCTGTTTTAAACTAGGGCTATTATTGTTCTTATTCAAGTTTCCTTGATTATCTTGATCATTCATAAAAAAACTCTTAGAGTATATAACTATTGAAAAGGAAAATGTTGTTTAATCATATGCCAGAAAGACTTATCCCAATAGTCATAATGGCCCACAATTAAATTATCCTTTAACTTTAACTCACTACGGCCGGAAACGGAAATAAAAGGCTTCCAAGGTAAAGGGCTATTCCATGACATAGTCCAACGGGTGTTAATTTGATCTCCACATTGCTCAATCTCATGAAGTTCTAAGCGTAAATTAGCAAACCATTTCTTTAAAAAACCAATCATCTCTTGATATTTTTTTAAGCCCCGAAAATCATAAACAGGATCTTTAAAATGAACATCTTCAGCGTAAATACCGTAAGTTTGATTTTCTGGAAATCGCTGATAATCTTCCTCAATAATTTTGACTAAATTCATATTTTTTTATTTTGCGTTTTAATACTGATACTAAATTCGGCATTGCTGATTTTGAGTATGAAACATTATTGAATTACACAAAAAACTAAGACTTCTAAATATTATAACTGTTCCCTATTCCCCGTTCCCTGTTCCCTTCCTCAACAAGAAATCATACCTTAATTCACCAACGCCCACCATGTAATGAATTACACCCACTCAGATTTAGACAATATATCATGACTCGCCTTGCAATGAATTACAAGGCTAACAGTTTATCGTTCAATAAATCGAACTATATCACCCATACTCCTCATCACCCATACCCCTCATCACCCCTACTCCTCATCACCCCTACTCCTCCTCTCCCATACCCCTCATCTCCCATACTCCCCATCTCCCGTATTGAGCTTAAATACTAGGAGGACTTAAACCATCAATAATTGTTGAATTTTACTAACTAACTGCTTCATTTTGAGAGGTTTACTCAAATATTCATTGGCGCCCATGCGCAGACATTTTTCTTCATCTCCTTTCATGGCTAAAGCCGTGAGGGCGATAATAGGGGTATTACACAGGGTATCATGTTCACGGATAAGGGCGATCGCCTCTAAACCATTCATCTGGGGCATTTGAATATCCATCAGAATCAAGTCTGGCTGTTCCGAAATCGCCAAAGAAACAGCCTTTTCACCATTTTCGGCAAAAATTAAATTATAGCCCTTAGCCTTCAAATAATTAGCAATGGTGCGAATATTAGCCTCATTATCCTCCGCCAACAAAATCAAAGGTTTCTCCAGAGGAGATGAAGTAACATTCTGAGGAATAATAGATGAATTATCAACTGCCTCCGTAATAAGGGAAGAATCACAACAAACACAGGGCAAAACAATAGTAAAATAACTACCCACCCCCAATTGACTACTAACAATCACATAACCCCCATGCAATTCAACAATTTTACGCACAAGGGATAAACCTAAACCTGTACCAGCATATTGACGATTTAAAGCACTATCAATCTGCATAAAAGGTTGAAAAAGTTTTTGTATATTATCAGGAGAAATTCCGATACCCGTATCAATCACCGAAATATAAATATAGCTTTGGGAAGACAAATTATGGGAAGTATCCCCCCGATTCTCAAAAGTATGGGTAAAAAAATCAGGGACTATCGGTGGAGGATTGCAAGAAAACCGAAGACTAATATTACCTCCCTTGGGGGTAAACTTAACCGCATTATTAAGTAAATTAATTAATACTTGTCTAATTCTTCTTTCATCAACGATTAAATCGGGAAAAGTAGCGGGTAAATCAGTGGTTAACTGTATTCTTTTTTTCAAAGCCATTTGTTTCACAAAAGCTAAGCTAGAATCACAAAGATTATTAATAGAAACAGGCTCACAGTGTAGCTCCAGATGTTCGGCTTCAATTTTGGCTAAATCGAGAATATCATTAATTAACTCCAGTAAATGGGTGCCACTACGTTCGATGGTATTAAGGGCTTTTAGTTGTTTATTGTTTATCTGCCCAAATATTTCGTCTAATAACCCCTCCGTCATACCCAAAATAGCATTGAGGGGGGTTCTTAATTCATGGCTCATATTCGCCAAAAACTCATCCTTCAAGCGATTAGCCCGAATTAACTGTTGATTACTTTCAAATAATTGTTGTTCGGCTAATTTTTTTTGTTGATCGAGGCGAAAACCTTCAATTAAAATACTACAAGTCATCAAAAATGGTTGTAAATATTCAATTACGGCATCATCATAATCCCTTGGAGCATTAGCAATGCCAACAATACCCACTAAATTATGACCACTAAAAAACGGTAAACCTAAAAAAGCATTTAGGGGGGGATGCCCTTGGGGAGTGCCGCCCCGACGAGAATCAGTGCTAGGGTTATTGGCAATAACGGGCTTTCCTGTGGTAACTACTGCCCCGAATAGGGTTTGCATATTATGAAATTCCATACCCTCTTCAAAGTTTTCTTCGTAATATTTGAGGGTTTCTTCATTCCAAGCGATGTTGGTAATGCTGCGGTTTTTGATGTAGGGTACTCCTTTAATTTTGAAAAAGTTTTCTTCAATGGAGGCGCTACCGTCTTCTTTAAATAGTACCTCCCCAATAAAGCCATATTCGCTGTCGGTTAATTCTAATAAGTCTGAAAGTAGTTGCTCAAAGATGGTTAAACGATTTTCGGCGGTGATAAATTGTGATTCTGCTTTACTGATGGTGGAGAGTAGTTCGGTTTTCTGTTTTAGTTGGATTTGGGCCTGTTTGCGATCGTTGATATTCGCCACATAACCAACAATATTACGAGGATTACCTTGATTATCTCGATATAAAACCATTTCATCCTGTAACCAAATATAATCTCCATTGCCCGTTAAAAAGCGATATTCAAGGGAACAGTAGTTGTTAGTTAAAAGCTCTTGTTCGAGGGTTTTGTTAACGGTTGGGATGTCGTCGGGGTGAATAAAATCATTCCAATATAGTGAACCTGAGATAAAGTCTTTAGCTTGATAATTCACAAGGGTTTTCACGTTGGGGCTAATGAATTTGACGGGAAGATTTTCTTGGGTAGCGTCACAACTATAAATGGTGGCGGGGCTAGATGAGAGGGCAAATTCTAAACGCTCTTTTAAATAGAGGTTTTCAATTTCCTTCTTTTTTCTTTCTGTAATATCTTGAATGACTGCAAGAACAAAAATAATATTACCCTCTGTGGCAAGGATGGAGGTAGAAACGGTAATGATGCGCTTTTCGCCATTTTTGGTGTGTATTTCCCATTCTTCGGCCATCAGATTTTTTCCTTCACTGACTTTTTTGAGTCTCTCTATGGCTATGGCTCTGGTTTCGGCATGGGGATGGACGCACTCAAACCAACCACGGGTATTAATTTCTTCTCGGCTGTAGCCTGTAATGGTTTCCATTTTGGGATTCCAGATGGTGAAGCGTATTAAGGGATGATGGGCAGTTTCGTAGAAGACACATAAGCCATCGCCCATTTTTTCGAGGATTTGTTGTCGTAGGATATTTTCTTTTTGTATCTTGATTTCTGTTTGTTTACGGGCGGTAATGTCTTTACCGATGCTCAAAAAACCGATGGTTTCTCCTTGCTCGTTTTTGAGGGGGTTTATGGTCATCATGACGGGGAAACGAGTACCATTTTTTTTAATGTGGTGAATGGTAACTTCTTGGCTGAGTTGGTTTAATACTTGGTTGATGGTAAAGTCGTTGATTTGTGGGGGGATTGGTTGCCCTAGTTGTTGAAATATTTTTAGGCTATGGGCTTTGATTTCTTCTTTGTCGAGGAATAGGAGGGGGGTTGTTTTGTCGATGACTTCGGTGGAGATGTAGCCCAACATTTTTTCTGCTCCACGGTTAAAGGTTTTGATATAACCGTTACAGTCGATGGATATGATGGCGTAGTCGGTGCTATCGAGGATGGTTGTTTGCAGGTGGTTGATTTCCCATAGTTCGTGGGTGCGCTGAATGACTTTTTGTTCTAGTTGTTGATTTAGTTTTGCTAGTTCGATTTCGGTTTGTTTGATGGCGGTGATGTCTTGGGTTGTGCCTCGGGAGATGATGGGTTTCCCCTCAAGGGTATATTCTGTTTCGCATTGGTTTTGTATATATTTTATTTCTCCTTTGGGGGTTATGATGCGGTGGGAGATACTGTAGGGGGTATGGTTATGAATATGATTTGAGTAATGTTGATGGACTAAGGGGCGATCGCCCGGATGAACAAATTGTAAAAAATTGTTATAAGTAGGAATAAACTGATCGGGATTAAGTTCAAATATGGAAAAACATTGCTCTGACCAGTAAACTTGATGATTACGGTGATCATATTCCCAATGGGCTAGTTTAGCGATTCTTTGGACTTCTTGAAGGCGATGGGAGGTGGTTTCTAGTTCCCTGGTAGATTCTATTAGTTGTATTTCATATTCTTTCCCGGCGGTGATGTCTTCGGCAATGCCACATATTCTCGTGGTTTGGCAATCGGATGTTTTAACATGAAAGGTGCGATCTAAAATCCAACGAATTTCACCATCGGGACGTATTATACGATATTCGGCGGTGGTTTGCTCTTCATATATTTGGTTTTCTTTAACTTGGAGGACGATATGTTTATCTTCGGGGTGAATATTATCTAGGTAGGAGGTAGGATTTTCGTATAAACTTTGGCAAGATTTACCCCAAATTGATTCATAAGAAGGGCTAATATAATATGTTTCGGTACATTCTGGGTTAGTTAGGTAAAAGATTAGGTCAATATTTTCGGCTAGTTGACGGAAGCGATTTTCACTTTCTTTGAGGTTTTCTTCTGTTTGTTGTTTTTCTTGTAGTTGTTTTTGGAGATGGTAATAAGCTAGGTTTTCGATGGTTTGATGGGTAACTAAGCCCACTAGATAATTATTTTCATCGATGATAGGAAGGTGATTAATGTTATGTTGCTTGAGTAAATTTTTTGGGGTAGATAAATCGTCAAATTCTGAAATTTTCAGAGTAATAACGGGGGATTTCATCACTTCCCCAATAACTAAATTATCTAAGGTGTTATGATGGCTAAGGGTTAAACCTAGAATATCTTTTAGGGTTAGAATACCAACAATTTTATCTGATTCAACGACCACTGCACAGGTACAGGGAGTTTTTACTTTTAAAATAGGATCATGTTGCTGATGGTATTTATGATGGATTAGGGTTATAACATCTGTAAGGGTGCTTTGGGGTGATACCGTTAAGGGATCATCAATCATTGCACTTTGTAAGTTTTGGATGGTTATATTAATAGGTTGTGTCATTAGCCCTTTTTCCTGTCAACATCAGTTTGTATTTTTACGGGTGAGGTACAAGGTTAATAAATCATCAAACTTTGATTACCTTATGCCTTCATTTTCCCCAAACAAAACAAAAATCCCTAATATCCACTACCTAATATGACAAAATCTTAATGTTCATCAGCCATGGTTTCTTCTTCCTGCATAATCGGTAAACTAATTACTACTTTGGTTTCTTTTCCATAAACACTATCAATGTTCATCGAACCTTCAACGGCTTGAGTTATCATTCTGACTAGGTTTAACCCAATACCTACCCCTTGTTGTTGGTGTTTTTCCCGTTCAAATTGCCTTAAAATGCCTACTTTGGAAATTTGTTCGGCTGTCATTCCTTTCCCTAAATCGTGGATGCAAATATGCAGTTGATTATTATCTATGTGGCTTGAGATAGTGATGGGTGAATTTGAGGGGGAAAATTTGAGGGCGTTACTTACTAACTCGGAAATTATTAAGGCTAAATATTGTTCGTTAATGGCAAGGGTTGCTTCTTGTATCTCAAAAACTAAATCTTGCTCACGACTGAGGTTTAGGGCTATTTCTTTAGTGATGCCATCAATGATGGCAAGGGAAAAAATACTTTCCCCCGCAATGGATTCTTTTTTGGTGGAGTTGGATATGGCTAGTTGTAGATAGAGTAAAAATCTTTTGGTTAAATCGACTAATCGATTGGTGGAGTTTTGGGCGCAGTCTAATAATTCTAATATTTCTTCATTGTCTAGGTTAAACTCGTCATCATCAGAAAAATTACTGGTGAGAATATCGAGCGCCCCTACAATACCATTTAGGGGGGTATTTAATTCATGGGATAAACTCGTAGCAATATTTCCTGTTAGCTCGTCCATGTTTCTGGCTAACATATTAATGGTATTCCTTTGTAAGATGGAAAACTGATTAAGGCGATCGTATTGAGTTTTTATTCTCAACATCGATTTGATTCTGGCTTTTAATTCAATGCTGTTTACGGGTTTACCAATAAAGTCATCAGCGCCTGATTCTAAGCAGTTTGCTAGGTCTTGTTTTGAATTAAGGGCTGTTACCATTATGATAGGTATTTTTTTCCATTTGCTTCTGCTTTTGATTTCTCGACATACTTGGATACCGTCTAATTCTGGCATCATCACATCTAGCAATATTAAATCTGGCTCAAAGTCTTCTAACCAATGGATGGCGTCATAACCACTGGAGCAGTAATATAATTGATATTCTTCTGAGGTTAAAAATGTCTCGATAACGTCAAAGTTATCTGGCTCATCATCAACTACAAGAATGGAGTAGTTTTTCATGGATAATGAAGGAATAAATTGTTTTTTGTAAAATGTATAAATAACTTTTAATAGTATAGTGCTATGGTAGCTTGATGGTTCAATAAATATTAAATTTAAGTAATATTTTATGAGGAAATTTTTCTTAAGGGTTCATCAAATAATTGGGGTAATGGTAGCTCTGATTATTATGGTTATGGGTTTGACTGGTAGCTACTTGGTATGGAGTCGGGAGATAACTCCTGTGGTTTATAGTTACACTCACCAATTAGATGTTGATAAACCTGACTATACTTTGGATAAAACTGTTAATTTTTTGACTGAAAGTTATCCTAGTCTTAGGTTAACAAAAATTGTTTTACCATTGCAAAAAAAGTCTCCGTTACGTCTTATTTTGAATGATGCTCAAGACATTAGGCAAGAAATTTATTTTGATTTTGAGCAGGAAAAAGTATTAAATATTTATGGCAGAAATAATACTTATGATCCTTTTTTACATAGGTTACATACGGAGTTATTAGGGGGAAATATTGGTAAATTTATTCTTGGTTTATTGGGGATTTGTTTATTGATTCTTTCTCTTACTGGTATATTTCTTTGGAAGGGGTGGAAAAGGTTTCGTATGGGCTTTAAGGTGCGCTGGTTGTCAAAACCGCAAGTTATTAATTATGATTTACATCAATTTATCGGTATTTTTTCTTTTATTTTGGTGGCTAATATGGCTATTACGGGATCAATATTAGCTTTTGAGCAACCGATAAATAAACTTTTTTCTCCATCTAATTTAGAAACTGTGACAGTCAATAATCAATCTTTAATGGTAAATAATAATACTAATTTATCATCCCTAGATAGTCTTTTAAGAGAAGCAAAACATATTACGGGGGAAAATAATTTTACAGAAGTCAAGTTTGTAGAAGAAAGAGATATTATTGAGTTTCGTTTTAAACAGGGTTATGATATTAATCCTCGGGGTAGAAGTTATATTTCTTTTAATGGCAAAACAGGAGAATTATTGAATGTTGATAAGTTCTCTGAAAAATCATTTTATCAGCGTTTTCGGGTATGGTCTGATGTTTTTCATTATGGTATTTTATTCGGTATATTTAGCATGGGAGTTTATTTTGTTTTTGGATTCGTATTAGTAGGTTTATCTTTAACGGGATTTTTGATTTGGATTCAGAAAAAAAAGTTCTTTTTTACCAAGGCAAAATAGAGCCATCCCAGGAGAAAAATTTACCGTGATCATTTTTGGTTAAGCGATTAATTATTAATAGTAATTGAGAGGTGCAACGCTCGACAGAAAATAGTTTTTCGGGGGGAACATTTCCTTGAAAGGGTTGGGATAGTTGGGTGTCGGTGGTGCCGGGGTGGAGGGCGATAACGATGGTGTTTTTGCTGACTCGGTTATATTCTATGGCTATATTTTTAATGAACATATTGAGGGCTGATTTGGAGGCACGGTAACCATACCAACCTCCTAGATAGTTGTCTTCTATGCTACCTACTTTGGCTGAGATGGTGGCAAAAATGCTCTTTTGGCTATGTTTTAGCAGGGGGAGGAGATGTTTGGCTAGTAAGACGGTTGGGATGGCGTTTACTTGAAAGTAATGTAGTAGGTTGGGGCTATGGATATGTTTTAAACTTTTTTCGGGTTGTATTTCTCCTTGATGCAAAATTCCTACGCAGTTGATGACTAGGTGAAGTTGATTGGTGGTTGATTTTATTTTTTCTACTAGGTTAATGATGTCTTTTTCTTGGGTTATATCTCCTTGTATGCAATGAATTTTATGGGGATATTGTTGTTGTAGTTGAAATAGTTTTTCGGCGTTATTTTTATTTCTATATAGGCTGTATATTTTTTGATAATTATTATCTTCGGCTAGTTGTTTAACGAATCCTAAACCTATGCCTTGACTTGCTCCTAGGATTAAACAATGTTGATGGGACATGATTTTTTATTGATTGATTGGTTATGGATAATGGCACTTTTTATTTTACAGTTAGTTGGTTAAAAAAATAGGGGCGATCGCCCTTACTGGTTAAATGCGATCGCCCTAGAATGATACATTAAAAATAAGAATAAAAGTTTGAAACAGTAATCAAAAACTAATTATCAATACTTTTTACTGGATTTAAACTAACCTTGACAACCTTATTTTTTACTTCCTCTACCTTAGGTAAAGTTAAAGTTAAAATACCATCATTATAATCTGCTACTACTTCAGTATTTTTAATAGGAAAAGGTAAATTAATAGTACGTTCAAATTTACCATAATTAAACTCAGAAATAAAATAGTTATTTTCTTTTTCCGCTACGTTTTGATGATACTCCCCTGCAATTTTTAAATTTTGACGGCTGACACTAATATCAATGTCATCTTTATTAACACCGGGCAGAACTGCCTTTAAAACGAGGGTATCACCATTGTCAAATAATTCTAAAGGAATATTACCAATGGTTGGAACTTGTTCCCAAGTATTACTTAATTCATCAAATAAACGATTCATTTGACGGTGTAAACCATTAACATCAGATAAGGGATAAAAACGAACTAAAGACATATATTTAATCCTCCAGCAATGGTCATTAATAAGCTGTTACTTAATTTATATTCTGGCAATAAATAGGTTAAAATAGATTAGGGAAAACCGATATTTAGGCAGGATGGTTTACCGAATGTTTATAGTTAACTAAAACAGTATAATTCCTCAATTTAAAAATATATGTTGGGAGTATGGAAAAATAAGGTTTCAAGAATCATCTATAGTCGTGTAAAAGAGACAAAGAGAACCATAGAGGATGTTAACAAGGGAAAAATAAATTATGCTAACATCAAAGTATCGTTAAAAACCTATTTATTAAAGATAGAAAACCATTAAGTAAATTATCTTTAACAACAAAGGCTAACAACAAAAAACTAATTTTCATAACACGAATTCGACACTATGAACATCACCAAAAATGGACTAATCTTAGGGGCAACCGCCTTAACTGCTGGTAGTGTAGCAATCACAGGCTTTGGTCTCCACTATTCGCAAACTCAGGCTTTTGTCCAACAAAGTCCTAAGGAAATAGTCGATGAGGTATGGCAAGTAATCAATAGCCGTTATGTCGATGCAACTTTTAACGGTCAAGATTGGCGTAGCATTAGAAATGAATACCTAGAAAGGGAATATGCCAATGAGGAGGAAGCCTATGAGGCGGTAAGGGAGATGTTGAAAACTTTAGAAGATCCCTATACTCGTTTTATGGACCCTGAGGAGTTTAAGAGTATGCAGATTGACACTTCTGGGGAGTTAACAGGGGTTGGTATTCAAATCACCAAGGAGGAGGAGACAAATAATATTGTGGTGGTGGCGCCCATTGAGGATACCCCTGCATCGGAGGCGGGGCTTATGGCGAAGGATATTATCACAAAAATTGATGGTCAAAGCACTGAAGGGATGGAGCTAAATGATGCGGTTAATTTAATTAGGGGTGTCCCTGGAAGTAATGTGGTGCTTACAATACAAAGGGATAATCGGGAAATTGATTTTGAGTTGACTAGGGCAAAGATTGAGATTAAACCTGTTAGAAGCCGCATTGAAGAAGATCCGAACCTTGGTAGAATTGCTTATATTCGATTGGTTCAGTTTAGTAATAATGCTTCTGCGGAGATGCGAGAGGCGATCGCCCAAGCCGAATCCCAAAACGTTAATGGTTATATTTTAGATCTACGTTCTAATCCGGGGGGTTTATTATATTCTAGTGTGGAAATTTCTCGGATGTTTATTGACCGAGGAGGTATTGTCACCACCGTTGACCGAGTTGGGGAGGTGGATAGTCATCAGGCCAATGGTAGAGCTTTGACGGATAAACCTTTGGTGGTGTTGGTGGATGGTGGTTCTGCCAGTGCTAGTGAAATTGTTTCGGGCGCTCTACAGGATAATGAAAGGGCAACCATTGTGGGAACTCAGACTTTTGGTAAGGGTTTGGTACAGTCGGTGCGCGGTTTGAGTGATGGTTCTGGATTGGCGGTGACTATTTCTAAGTATCTCACCCCTGATGGTCGGGATATTAATAAAGAGGGTATTACCCCCGACATTGTTTATGAACTTAGTGAGGAGCAACGGGAGGTTTTAGCGGGCGATCGCCAGAAGGTCGGTACTTTGGAAGATGCTCAATTTAAAAAGGCTCTTGAAGTTCTCGGAAACCAAATGGGTAACACCGCTAGAAATTAAAATTCAGACAGATTAAAAAAAGGTGGGACGATGTATCGCCCACCATTAAATACTTTGATCAAGAACAGTTTTATATTTGATTTCAACGACTTTTGTGGTGATAAAAAAAGTTAACCAAACTTACCACTCACATAATCTCTGGTTAATTCCTCAGCAGGGTCATTAAATATTTTGTCGGTGTCGTCAAACTCCACCAAATAACCGATTTTATTACCCTTATCACCGATGGCCTCAGCATTAAAAAAGGCGGTGCGATCGGCTACCCTCGTGGCCTGTTGCATATTGTGGGTGACAATGACAATGGTGTAATTTTGTTTTAATTCGTGCATCAACTCCTCAATTTTGAGGGTGGAAATGGGATCAAGGGCAGAACAAGGCTCATCCATTAATAGTACCTCTGGTTCTGCGGCAATGGTTCTAGCAATACATAACCGCTGTTGTTGTCCCCCTGATAGGGAAAAACCACTTTTTTTCAATTTATCTTTTACCTCATCCCACAATACCGCACGGCGGAGGGAAGTTTCTACCAATTCATCTAAATCCCCTTTATAACCATTGATTCTTGCCCCATAGGCCACATTGTCATAAATACTTTTAGGAAATGGGTTAGGGCGCTGGAAAACCATGCCGATGTGATGACGTAATTTTACAGGATCGATACTTTTGTTATAAATATTTTGTCCGTGGTAGCTTACTTTCCCTGTGAGGTGAAAAGACTTAATTAAGTCATTGAGACGATTTAAAGAGCGAAGAATGGTACTTTTACCACACCCAGAAGGACCAATAAAAGCGGTTATTTGATTTTGCGGAATTTCTAAGTTAATTCCCCTAACGGCTTTATAGCTACCATAATAAATATCAACATTGTCCAATGCCATTACTCTTGAATCACTAATGTCAATATCGGGGGAATCGGTGTAATTGTTATCAGAGTGCATTTTTTTTATTTGAATTAACGATAAAAAATTAATTGATTAAAGGTGCGGAATATCTATGGACGATGATTATTTCAAAAATTTATGGAACTATTATTCCTCTTCTAATTTTAAGGCTAAAGTTATTAAATTTCTCTGGAGAATTAAATGATTAATAAACCTTTTTTCTGAGGGCAAAACGAGCAATAATACTGGTAAAGAGTACCAACATAACTAAAATTAATGCCCCAGCCCAGGCCAACTCGTTTTGAGCGGGGAAAGGAACGATCGCAAAGTTATACACCAATACCGCTAGGGTGGCGATGGGTTCAAATAATCCTTGGGCTGATACGTTAGGCCAAAAGTTGGAATATAGGGCGGTGAATAGTAGGGGGGCGGTTTCTCCAGCCGCACGGGCGATCGCCAAGGTAACCCCAGTTAAAATCCCGGGTAAGGCGGCAGGTAAGACGATTTTTAATACCGTTTGATAATTATAAGCCCCTACCCCTAAAGCAGCCCAGCGAATTTCTTGGGGAATAATTTTCAGGGCTTCATCGGTGGTACGAATAATGGTAGGTAACATCAATACCGCCAAAGCAACACCCCCAGCGACAGAAGAAAAACCCACAATACCCGTAGCAACCAATAAGCCATAGGCAAATACCCCCGCAATAATGGAGGGTACACCACTTAAAACATTGGTGGCAAAACGAATGGCTAGGGCGGTTTTATTATTACCACTAAACTCCGAGAGATAAATGGCAGCCATTACCCCAAAGGGAACAGAAATCAGGGTAGCAATACCCACCACCACCAAAGTTCCGATGATGGCATTAGCTAAACCCCCCTCAGTCAAGCCAGGGGGAGGGGGTAACTTGGTAAATAGATCGGCATTGAGACGACTAAAGCCCTGTACCACCACAAAATAAATAAGTGCCACTAAAGGGATGAGGGTAATGAGGACACAAAGACCAGAAATAGCCGTCATGACATTACCCATAATAGTTCTTGGGCTATTGCTATTTTTCTTTAAATCTAAACCTTTAATGGTTGAGGAAGTCATAATAAAATTTAAGATAAAGTTAGATACAAATCAACTTTGAAATTAAGGTAAAATTGTTCATAAATAGATGATTTAAAAATATCAAAAAATATCCTTAAATTAACTATTCGTATTTAGCCTTAATTTTATTAACAATTAATTCAGCAAAAATATTGACAATAAAAGTTAAGATCATTAACACCAAACCAGCATACATCAAAGCCGATACCTGTAAACCACTAGCCTCAGCAAATTGATTAGCGATCAAAGAGGCGATCGTGTTCGCAGGATCTAAAATAGATATATTAAGACGATTAGCATTACCAATAATCATGGTTGCCGCCATGGTTTCACCCATAGCACGACCCAAAGCCAACATAGTTCCCCCCACAATACCAGAAATGGCAGCAGGAATTAACACACGGAAAATAGTTTCCCAACGAGTAGCCCCCAAACCTAAAGAAGCCTGACGTAAATCAGGGGGCAAAGAAGCCAAAGAATCACGGGAAATGGCTATGATAATAGGTAAAATCATGATTGCTAGAATAATCCCAGCGGGTAACATACCAGGACCTGATGGCTCAGTGCTAAAAATGGGAATCCAACCAAAATTAGCATTCAACCAAAGTCCGAGGGTTCTGGTTAAAGGAATTAAAACAAAGATACCCCATAAACCATATACAACACTGGGGATAGCCGCCAAAATTTCCACCAAAAACACCAAGATGGTGCGAATTTGTTCCGGTAAAAAATCCTCACTTAAAAAAATAGCAGCGCCCACCCCCAAGGGTACGGCAATTAGCAGAGCAATAAAAGAACTAACCAAAGTTCCATAAATTACCATCAAAGTTCCGTATTCATCTTCCACGGGATTCCAGCTACTACCCGCAAAAAAACCGACATTGAATTCGACAATGGCCGGCCAAGCACCAACGATGATAATTAAAGCAATACTAATTAAAATTAAACCGATACCGATGGCAAAGGCATAGGTTAACCAACGAAAGCCCGTATCGAGATTTTTTTCAGTAACGGATCTAGAATCGGTAACGGCACTAGAACGACTGGAATAACCAGAAACACTCATTTTAAATACCAAGTTAAATAAACTGTAAATATATCGGTTTATACCATTTTCCCGTAGTATTTGTCGAGAAAATGGCAATTTTTAAAAATTCCTAAAATGGAAGTAGGTTTTATTCAACGGTGATGGTAAATTCATCGGTAAGTTGATCAGCTGCCTGAGCTACCCTAGCGGCCACATTGGGAGGTAAGGGGATATAACCTAGTTCAGTGGCAACATTTTGACCGTCGGTTAGGGCATACTGAATAGCGGCTTCTAAGGCGACGGCTTTTTGAGGATCATCATATTGTTGATAAGCCAAAATCCAAGTATAGGTAACAATGGGATAGGAATTAGCGCCCTCAGGATCGAGGATAAATGCTCTAAGGTTATCAGGTAGTTCTACGTTACCCAAGGTTGCTGAGGTGGTTTCTTCGGTGGGGTAAACAAATTCTCCAGAGGCATTTTGTAAAGAAGCCATGGGAATATCGTTGTTAAGGGCATAACCATATTCAATGTAGCCAATGCCCCCTTCGGTTTGCATGATACTAGCGGTTACCCCTTCGTTACCTCTACTACCGATAAAAGTTCCCCCAGCGTTACCCCATTCTACGGTAGTTCCTGAGCCTACTTCGCTTTCCCAATCAGGACTAATGGCGGATAGATGTTTGGTGAGTACCCCTGTAGTACCACTACCGTCGGAACGATGTACGAAGGTGATGGCTAAGTCGGGTAATTGGGCATCGGGGTTATCGGCGGCAATGCGAGGATCGTTCCATCTAGTAATTCTACCTAGGGCGATGTCCACATACACTTCTCTACTGAGGTTTAATTCTTCTACCCCAGGCACGTTGAATGCGAATACGATACCCCCTGCGGTAACGGGTAATAGTAAAACTCCTCTATCAATTTCGGCAATTTGTTCGTCAGTCATGGCAACGTCACTAGCACCAAAATCTACAGTTCCTGCGGTGAATTGTTCAATTCCTGCACCACTACCGACAGACTGATAGTTTACTTGTAGTTGGGGTACTTGTTCGTTAAGGCTTACAAACCAGTTTTGATAAATAGAGGCGGGGAAACTTGCTCCTGCACCGGTTAAGGAAACGCTATCGTCGAAGGGAAGTTCGATACTACCGGTGGTGGTTTCGGTGGTTTCTCCTCCTGTTTCTGTACCTCCTTCGGGGGTGGTAGTGGTGGATTCACCGCCACAGGCGGCAAGAATGAAAGCTAGGGTTAGGCTAGAAAATCCGCCAACAACTTTATTTTTTAAAGTTTTACTGTTTAATTTTGTCAACATATAATTGAGAATAAAAATTTAATTTCCTGTTCAGGTTTTAATCATAGAACAGGGATGCTTATTTGTTGGTAAAGGTTAGGTTAAGAAATTTATTTTTTATCTATCTTTTTTTTTAACTGATTTGATCTGCTTATTTTATTGAGAAAAAAACTCTTTAGCTTTGGTTTTTTTTAAGGTTTTAAATGTAGTTTATCTTTTTTGTTACATTTATCACTAACTAATTATTTTTGAAATAATATTAGAGTTAAGAACCAAGTTAACTCTTTGTATTGTTTGAGGATTAAGGTTATGTGGCGTAAATCAAAAACAAAAATAATTCAATATATTTTAGTATGTATAGGGTTGGGTATTTTGACTCAAGGCTGTGGAGATAGTGTTACTGAAGAAAATAAATCAATCTCTATTGATGGTTCAAGTACGGTTTTTCCGATTACCGATTTAATTGCAAAAAATTTTAATGGGCAAGGTGAAAATCAAGTGGCGATCGATGTAAGTTTTTCGGGTTCTGTGGGTGGATTTCGTAAGTTTTGTAATGGGGAAACGGATATTAATAATTCTTCTGTGCCAATTCCCAGGGAAGCCATGGAGGAGTGTAAAAAAAATGGAGTGGCTTATATTGAATTGCCTGTGGCTTTTGATGCTTTAACGGTGGTGGTAAATCCAAATAATAATTGGCTTAATTCTATTACGGTACAAGAGTTAAAAATTATGTGGCAACCGGAGGCAGAAAATCAAATTATGACTTGGAATCAGGTTAATTCTGATTGGGTTGATAATACTTTAAATTTATTTGGTCCTGGTCGTGATTCTGGTACTTTTGAGTATTTTACGGGGGCAATTGTGGGAGATGCTCAAGCTAGTCGTAATGACTATGTATTTAGCGAGAATGATGAGGCGTTGGTAAATGGGGTGGCTCAGGATATTAATGGGTTAGGCTATTTTGGTTATGCTTATTATGAGCAGAATAAGGATAAGTTAAAGGCTTTGGCTATTGATAATGGGGAAGGGGCGGTTTTTCCTTCTGATGAAACTATTATTAATAATACTTATCGTCCTTTGACTCGTCCTTTGTTTATGTATGTTAACGCTAAGAGCGCTCAGGATAATGGTGCTTTAAAAGGTTTTGTGGATTATTTTCTGAAGTCTGCTTCTGGGGTTGTAAGGGAGGTTGGCTATTTACCGTTACCTGATTCTGCTTATGAGGTGGCTTTGATTCATTTCAACACCCATCAGATAGGTACGGTGTTTAATGGCGAGGCGGTTTTTAACGTGAGTATTAATGAGTTGTTGAGTAAAGCCTATGCGAAGGATGGGGAGGGGGGTTATGTTTTTTAACTTGAGTTGGGGAGAATAGAAAATATATCAATCACTCCCCTTGGAATGAATTATATCAAGTTCGAAAAATTCCTTATAATTAGATTGTATTTTAGCAGTTGCCCCACCGTGTAATGAATTACACGGCTATTGGTTGATATTCAATTTATTGAATATGATATTAGGGGTTAATTAATTCGTTAAGGGTTTGTTCGAGGATGTCGGCACCTTGGTCGATTTCTTGGCTAGAAATGATTAGGGGGGGTACAAAACGAACTACTTTTGGCCCTGCGGGGGCTAGTAATAAACCTTTTTCCATGGCTTTTTTGACGATTTCAACGGAGGTTAGTGGGGTGTCGGCTTTAATTTCAATGCCGTTGATTAGTCCCCATCCTCTGACTTCTTCAAATGTTTGAGGATAGCTAGTTGCGATCGCCCTTAAGCGGGTTCTAAGTTGTTCGCCACGGGCCTGGACGTTTTGTAAAATACCTTCATTATCGATGGTTTCTAGCACTTTGAGGGCTGCTGCACAGGCGAAAGGATTACCGCCGAAGGTACTAGCATGATTACCGGGCTCAAAAACATCACAACTAGATTTACACATCATCGCCCCGATGGGGATACCCCCAGCTAAACCCTTGGCACTGGTGAAAATATCAGGTTCAACCCCAAGATTTTCGTAACCCCACATTTTCCCTGTGCGTCCTACTCCCACTTGTACTTCGTCAAACACCAGTAGAATGCCGGTATCGTCGCATATTTTTCTGAGGCGGAGGAAATAATCTAAATCCCCTGGCCTTACTCCTCCTTCCCCTTGTAATGGTTCTATCATGATAGCAGCTACGCGGCGATCGCCCTCATCAATATCAGTGATAGCTTCTTCTACGGCACGAATATCATTGTAAGGCACATATTCAAACCCCGGTACTAAAGGTTGGAAATGTTTTTGATATTTAGGTTGCCCTGTGGCGGTGATAGTGGCTAAAGTACGACCATGGAAACTAGATTTAGCAGTTAAAATAACAGGTTCTTCTAAAAATTCTAAGACCGTATGGGCATATTTTCTAACTAATTTAATGGCTGCTTCGTTGGCTTCTGCCCCCGAATTACAGAAAAAAACCTTGTCAGCACAGGAACTTTCGACAATTTTTTTAGCTAATGCCCCCTGTTCGGCAATATAATATAAATTAGAAACATGGTGTAGTTTCTTGATTTGCTCACTCACCGCCTCAATGAGGGCAGGATGTCCATGGCCTAAGGTACAAGTAGCAATACCTGCTACAAAATCAAGATATTCTTTACCCTCAGTATCCCATAGTTTACACCCTTGACCTTTTTCTATGGTAACGGGAAAACGCCCGTAGGTATTCATTACATATTGGTTAAAGTCTTCTCTTTGGGCAACGCCAAAACTAGATGTTAAAGTTGCTGTACTCACAAATTAAACTCCTAAAATTATATTAAAGGCTTTTTTTCACTATTTAAATACTAATAATTACCTTTTATTGTGTCACATTAACTTTTATTCGACTGCTAATGGTAAAGAATTGAAGACATTTTCTTATGCCCTAGCTAGGGTAAAATGATCGTTCAATTTAGCAATTTAAACATGAGTGGGTTTTTAGTTATTGTTGACTTTTGGTCAATTTTTGGTACTATGTTGTATTACCAAAACAGCACAGGGAGCGTTGTGGACGACATAGTTACTGACACTGCCTAATAATGCTTCTCCTAAGCCTTTTAAGCCTCGGCGCCCCGTAACGATTAAGTCGGCTTTCCATTCTTGGGCTAATTCACAAATTTCCACGGCTATGTTACCTGTTAAGCAGACAAATTCACATCTAACCTGTGCCTGATGAGCTTCAGTTTGTAATGATTCTAGCCATTCGTTTATTTTTTTCTTGTTATTTTCTAACATTTCTTGTTCAACATCCCAAACCTCGGAGGCATACATCCCGCTACCTACCACAGAAGGCATCAATAAATCAGTATTATGGGATAGATTTTCGTGCAAACAATGGCACAGCATTAATTCACTCTGATTATTTTTAGCTATGGCTAGGGCTTGTTGATAAACTTCTTTATTAATTTCGGGGTAGTCTAAACTGACGATGATTTTGTGAAACCCTAGGGATAAACTATTATTTTTATTCTCTAATTTATTTTCCATGGTTTTGCTCCTTTTATTTTGCCCTTATATATATAGTTTGACATAGCTACTTGATTTTTTTGCTTTTACGATAAAAAAATTAATTTTCTTTTTATGGTTACTAATTTAGTTTGTTTATCTTATTTTTGATTTAATATTTTTTGTTATCTTTATTATTGTTAGTTTTTATTTGTCTATAGGTTTTTTATTATCTTAGGGGCGATCGCCCTTAAATTATTATCTAAAATAGTTTAAATTATGACCCAAAATATCTCCTTAGAGCAAACCATTAATAACCTCAGAAATCTGACAGAATTAGATATACAAAATAATTGGTTTTTTACTGACCAAAATTTAAATCATCCTCCCATATATATCGATGATAATTGGCAACAGGCTATCCCCAACGAAAAAAGATATTTAGTATGGGAAAAAGGGGATAAGGTGCGCTGGTTTATTCAAAAAGTAACTATTCCTCATCATCTTAATCATTATCCCTTAAATAACTTATCTCTACGTATTAATTTAACATGGTGGGCCAAATCAGCTCAAATATTTATTGATGGTACATTGGTTTGTGAGGGAGATTTATTCGACTCCTCTAGCCGAGTTTTAGTTACTAATAATGCTCAATGTGAGCAGGAATTTATTATTAGTTTAAAATTAACAAGTCCTGGTCATGATATTGGGGGATTAATGATTTCTCGTTGTCTTTATGAAAGCAACTATAATAAAGTTGATCCTAGTTTAGTTGCCAATGAACTAACAGTTTTATCACAATATATTAATAATTTCTACCCTGAATATAAAACCACTATCAATGATAGTTTAAAAATTATCGATTGGGGTAATATTAAAAATCAAGATATATTTAATAAATCCTTAATAGAGTTTAGAAATAAACTATTATCCCTTTCAGAAATTATCAAAGAAAGAAACTTTTATTTATTAGGTCATGCCCATTTAGATATGGCTTGGTTATGGACAATGGACGAAACTTATGACGTTGCCCAACGAACATTTAACTCTGTATTAAATTTACAAAAAAATACTTTTCAATTAACTTTTGGACATACTACGGCTTATTTATATGAGTGGATAGAAAACCATAATAAATCATTATTTAATCAAATTCAAACTAAAGTAAAAAATAACACATGGGAAATATTAGGAGGAATGTGGGTTGAACCAGAAGTTAATTTAATTAGTGGAGAATCATTAATTAGACAAATATTATATGGACAAAAATATTTTCAAGAAAAATTTACAAAATATAATCGAGTAGCATGGTTACCCGATAGTTTTGGTTTTCCTGCCCAAATGCCACAAATTATGAAGTTAGGGGAAATTGATTATTTTGTCACAGGCAAATTACATTGGAATGATACCAACAAGTTTCCCCATGGTTGTTTTTGGTGGCAATCTCCCGATGGTAGTCGTATTTTTACCACCATGTCTCCCCCCAATATTGCGGGGGTAATGAATACTAATCCAGTAGTAATGAGTGATTACAGTGTGGCTTGGGAAAAACAGACAGGGTTAAAGGATATTTTTTGGTTGCCTGGGGTGGGTGATCATGGAGGGGGTCCAACCCGTGATATGTTAGATGTAGTGAAACGTTATGATGATTCTCCCTTTTTTCCACAAGTTACTTTTGCTAGGGCGGAAGATTATTTAGATAAGATTAGTCATCAATTGGGTGATGATATTCCTTTGTGGGATGAGGAGTTATATTTGGAGTTACATCGAGGTTGTTATACTACCCATGGAGAGCAAAAATATTTTAATAGATATTCTGAAAAACTACTTTTTCAGGCTGAATTGTTTTTAACTATTATTACTATTTTAAATAAAAAGTATAGTTTAATCAATAGCACTATTGTTGGTAGTCAACATAAAATTGATGATTTATGGCGAAAAATATTATTAAATCAATTTCATGATATTTTACCCGGTACTTCGATTACTCCTGTTTTTACTGAAGCTAATCAAATTTGGAATGAAGTAATTAAAGAAGGTGAATTAATTTTAAATGATTGTCTAAGGGCGATCGCCCTTAATATTGATAATAAAAAAAGAGTATTATCAAAAGGAGAAAAAAGAGTAGTAATTTTTAATAGTTTAAACTGGCAACGCTCAGAAATCATAGAAATTGATATAGAAGGCAATAAATATCAAGTAGAAGATGGAGAAGGCAATATATTAATAACCCAAATCAGTAAAGAAAATAAACTATTAGTATTAGTTAATGATATTCCAAAAATAGGCTATACTCAATTAATTTTATCTCCCATAGAAGAAGTTCAACCAGATGAAATTATAACTACAGATTTTATATTAGAAAATGAATATATAACCGCAAAAATAAATCCAAAAACAGGAAATATTGTTAATATTTATGATTATCAAATAAATAAAGAAATCATTAATCAAGAAGCCAACGAACTACAACTATTTGAAGATAAAGGACAATATTGGGATGCTTGGAATATTGATCCTAATTATGAACAAAAACCCTTACCAAATCCCAGATTAACAGAGATAAAATGTTTAGAAAAAGGAGCATTAAGACAAATCATAGAAGTCGTCAAAAAATATAATAAATCAACCTTTACTCAAAAATATATCTTATACTCCCATAGCCCCATAATTCATATAGAAAATACCATTGATTGGCAAGAAGAATATACTCTCTTAAAAGTTAACTTTCCCCTCAATTTTAATAGCCCAACAGCTTGTTATGAAACCCCCTGCGCCGTAATGGAATATCCCACTAATCCAAAAACTGCCCTAGAAAAAGCCAAATGGGAAATCTGCGCCCATCATTGGGTTGATTTAAGTAACAACGAATATGGAGTAAGTTTACTTAACAATGGTAAATATGGTCATGATTTTAAGCCAAATCAAATTAGACTAAGTTTGTTACGTAGCCCTAAATGGCCTGACGCTACTTCTGATATGATGGTGCATAATTTCAATTATGCTATTTATCCCCATCATCAGGGTTGGCAAGAGGCTAAAACAGTTAATAAAGGCTATGAATTAAATGTACCTTTACAAGTAGTAGTTTTGGCGGAAAATGAACACCATTTTGACATTTTTCCCCCTGAACAGGAGTTTTTAAATTTAGGCTCTGATAATCTGATTTTAACTTGTTTTAAACAGGGATATGATGATAAAAATCAAGTAATTTTGCGTTTTTATGAATCTGCCCATCGGGTTAGCAACTTTGATTTACAAAATAGTTTAGATTTAACCATTGAACATAAGGTTAATATCTTAGAAAATCCCCTTGATGAAGACAACTTAAACTATATTAAACCTTCTGAAATTGCTAGTTATAGTTTAAGGAAAATGGGTAATGGTTAAAACTGGCAAACTTTTGATTGGCATTGCTGATTTTGAGTATGAAACATTATTGAATTACACAAAAAACTAAGACTTCTAAATATTATAACTGTTCCCTATTCCCCGTTCCCTGTTCCCTTCCTCAACAAGAAATCATACCTTAATTCACCAATGCCATATAATTTATTAACTGGTTTGGAATATATTTTGGATCATTTTTCTATCCAAATTAAGGGCAATTTGTTCTAATTCTTTTACTTCTTGATTACTCAAACGCCACCCCAGCGCCCCTATATTGTCTTGGGCTTGTTGCAGGTTTTTTGCTCCCGGAATGGGGATTGTACCCTGACAAATACACCAATTGATGGCTACTTGTGCCATGGTTTTGCCGTTGTTAAGGGCGATCGCCCTTAGCCGATCCAAAAGAGGTTGAATACTGGGTAATAATTGCTTAAATAAGAAGCGTCGAGAGCCTTTAGGTAGTGGAGTATCTAAACCATATTTTCCCGTCAATAAACCCAACGTTAGGGGGCTATAGGCGATAATTTTGATGTCCAACTCCCGACATAAATCTTTTAACCCTAACTCAGAAATGGCATAGGTAGAAAGTAAAGAATATTGTACCTGCAACGTACTAATTTTCACCCCTTGGGCTTGAAAAAACTGATGGGCTTTGAGTAAATTATCAGGGCCATAATTAGACAAACCGATCGCCCTTACCTTACCCTGATGATATAACCTCGCCAACCCTTCTAAAAGGGGCTTTTCTTGCCATGGAAAATACTTGGTAGGGGGCCAGTGTAACTGTACCAAATCCACAGGTTTTTGCAGTCTTTGAGCTGATTTTTCACAGGCTTTGACCATGGATTGAGGAGTTAAACGCCAAGGATATACCGCTAGTTTAGTGGCGATCGCAATATCCCCCCAATGTTCCCCCTCATATTCTGCCACAAACCGACCCAAAAGAGACTCACTGCGCCCACTAAATTTCCCCGTGCCATAAGAATCCCCCGTATCAAACCAAGTCACCCCCTGCGACACCATCAAATTAAAAACCCTCTGTAACTCCCCATCCATCTCGGGAGTATAACCCCACAAAAACTGATTTCCCCAAGCCCAAGTGCCACAACCCATCACAGACAAAGATAAATCATCCGCCACCTTAATCCTTGATTCCACAAAAGTCAACCGAATACCTCCCTCATCACAAATCAAAAATCGATACACTAGATCGAATCATACCGAAAAAGCCAGTTAATTCCAAACAAACTCCATGACAGCAAATCCGATTAGTAAAGTTTAGTATTATCCACCGTCTGACAATTGAGAATAAAACATTATTATCTGTTCCCTGTTTCCCGTTTCCTGCCTTAACCTATATTGGTATATTATTAAAATAGGACTTAGTATGACATCATCCACCAAACCCACTGATAAAGAAATTCAAAACATCTTTAACAACATTGCCCCTATCTACGACCAAATGAATAACTGGCTTAGTTTTGGGGTTCACCATGTTTGGAAAAAAATGGCGGTAAAATGGAGCAACGCCCAACCCCATCATCAAGGTTTAGACCTCTGTTGTGGTACAGGTGATCTTACTTTTTTATTAGCAAAACAAATCACCCACGGCAAAGTTTACGGCGTTGACTTCTCCCCCCAACTCCTTGCCGTTGCCCAAGAAAAACAACAACAAAAACCCTCTATCAATAATATAACTTGGATAGAAAGTGACGTTTTAACTCTCCCCTTTGATGACAATACCTTTGACTGTGCCACCATGGGTTATGGACTCAGAAACGTTGTTGATATACCCCTGGCCCTCCAAGAAATCCACCGAGTTTTGAAACCTAACTCTAAAGTCGCCATTCTTGATTTTCATCGCCCTTCTGATTCCCTATTAGCCCAAGCCCAAAGATGGTATATAGATAATATTGTGGTTAATATGGCTCAATATTTTGGCTCAACGGCTGAATATGCTTATATTAATCCCAGTTTAGACCGATTTCCCTGTGGTGAGGAACAAATAAAATTAGGACAAAAAGCGGGATTTAATTCGGCTATCCATTACCCCCTAGCTGGTGGTATAATGGGGGTCTTAGTATTAACAAAATAACTAATAAAATTTTTATTTGAAAAGTTAAAATATTAAATAAATTTATCCAGAAGGCATAAGCCCCTTGTGAGAATTTTTTAACCATCAAATATCATCATTAATTTTGCAAATCTATTTATTTAAATAATAAAAGAAAGCAAGAAAAAACAGTTATCAACAAGAATTAATGTTTTTAGGATTCAATAACTGGTGGCAATACGCTTTACCCCCCGTCGCAGGAGCAGTAATAGGTTATTTTACCAACGATTTAGCCATTAATATGCTATTTCGACCTTATCGCCCCGTATTTATTTTCAAAAAAAGACTTCCTTTTACCCCCGGTTTAATTCCCCGAAATCAAGAAAGATTAGCTAAAAGGGTTTCTGATACTATTATGGGTTCTCTTTTGACTCCTTCAGAGTTACAAAAGTTAGCTAAAAGATTATTACAAACTGAAAGGGTTGAAGGGGCGATCGTTTGGTTATTACAGTTAGCATTAAAGCAAATTAAGGAGGATAAAGAAAATAAAACTGCTCGAATTTTAGCCGATATTTTAAGGGATTTATTTGGAGAATCTTTCCCGAAATTATTAAGAGCCTTAGCCAGAAAAGAGAATTTTTTTCAAGCTCAAATAGATCAAATTTTTGACCGTATTTTATTAGAATTTACTTTAACGGAAAATCAAGCCAGACAACTATCAGACTGGTTATTAAAGGCTGTATTCTCTCCCGATTTTTTACGGGAAAATTTAGTTAATTTTTTGACAGACAGAAACATAACTGTTATCGATGAGGGATTTAGGGAAAAAACTAGCGGTACTTATTGGGTAGTGGCTAATTTGTTCGGGGTAAAAAATAGCTTACAAAGGTTAAGAACTTTTTGTTTAGATGAAAAAGAAACCGCTAATTTACGCATCAAAGAAATATTATTATCTTTAGAAGTTAGAACCCGTTTAAAGGAATTTTTTCTTACCTTATCTTTACAAAATTTACCCGTAGCCACTGTTAAACAATTGAGACAAACTACAGGAAAAATTGTTAGGGAATATATTCAAGAAAAAGGGGTAGATTTTTTACAGGATTTTAGTGCTTCTATTGATTGGGATAAGGTTTCAATTTTAATTATTAGTCGTCTCCAATCCTCCACCGTGGTTAATAGTTCCCTGGGGGTTGTGAGTAAAGAATTAGCCTTAATTTTGGAAAGGTATTTAGAAGAAGATTTAGAAAAAATTGTCACCCAAGCAATCCCTATTTTAGCCATAGATCAAGTCATTATTGATCGTATCAAAGATACTTCCCCCGAACAGTTAGAAAATGCCACTCAATCTATTGTTAAAAGTGAGCTACAGGCGATCGTTAATTTAGGAGGAATTTTAGGATTTTTTATTGGTGCTTTACAAGCTATTATTTTATTTTTAAACTAATTTTTTAATAATTTATACTAAATCCGTAAATCAAAATATAACTTTTTGTTCAATTTATTGAATATTAATCCTTAGCTACGTCATTGATTATACCGTGAATAATGGTAGAATTTACTAATTAGATAGGATATTTTTGATCAGCGCACCCTAATTAAAATCCAAGTTACAAAGATAAATTAAACACTAGAAAAAATGGAACAAACATTAAAAGTAGGGGACAAAATTAGGGTAACAAAATTACCTCCATACCTCAAAACAGCTGAACCCATGCCCATGCTAAAATCAGCCTCAGAAATAGCCATAGGCGAAGAAGGAATTATTTTATCACCAAAACCAAGCGGATATTGGGCAATTCGTTTTACCCAAAAAGCCTTTTTGTTAGAAAATCAATATTTTGAAAAAGTAGAATAAAAGTTTTTTCAATATTTAAAATAAAGACGCACTTTTACGAGAAAAAAGCCATTTAAAGTAATTTTCTCATATAACTACCCCATAAAGAAGCAGCCTGCGCACTACCTCCCCTAGTGGGGGAATTATCATCATTGCCCAACCATACTCCTGTGGTGAGGTTATCTTGAGGACTATAACCAATAAACCACAAGTCAATACCTTGGGAATTCGTACCTGTTTTACCCCCTTCCCCCCTACCTATATTGGCATTTCTACCAGTGCCTGAAGTAACAACCCTTTGAAACATTTGGTGCATGGTTTGGGCAATTTGGGGAGTAATAGCTTGTTTACTTTCATAACCCCCTTGATTAAAACGATATACTTCCCTACAGGTATTATATTCATCTACGTTTTCGCAGTCTCTGCCATCTCGAATGACGTTGATGGCGTGGGGGCGATTCCATACCCCTTGGTTGGCAATAGTGGCATAAGCCCCTGTCATTTCTAAAACGTTGACTTCACTTTGCCCCAGGGCTAAACCAGGTACAGGATTTAGGGGGGAATTTATACCCATTTTTTTTGCAATAGCCACCACCTTATTTAAGCCCACATCTTGGGCAATGCGTAAAGCCACGGCATTTTCTGAAGTTGCCATGCCCACAAACATATCAATGGGGGCAGAAAAGTTATTACAGGGGCGAAACTGTACCCCTTGCCATTGTAAAGCGGCACAAGAATAGGTTTTATGGGGGGAGATTCCAGCCTCGAGGGCAGCGGCGTAGGAGAATAGTTTAAAGGTGGAGGCGGCTTGTCGTTGGGCTTGGGTGGCTCGATTAAATTGACTTTCTTGGAAGTCTTTTCCCCCCACTAGGGCAACAATTTCTCCTGTTTGACTGTTGATAGTGGCGATCGCCCCTTGGTCAAAATTAAAACGAGATCCATTAGTATTAATATAATCCTTAAGGGAATTTTCCGCCTCCCTTTGATACTCTAAATTTAACCCCGTTTCGATGATAAAATCCCCCTCCTGCAACAAATCAGCCCCCAACAACATCCGCACCTCATCAAACACATAACTATAAAAATAAGGGGCAATGGTGTTTGATAAAGTCTCCCTTGCTTCGGGGGTTATCTCAATGCGAGATCTTCTCGCACTATTTGCCTGATCCTCTGTTATCATACTCAAAGAAAGCATACGACTAATGACACGATTACGCAATCCTAAAGCTGTATCATAATCCTGCACAGGGTTATAAGCATTAGGGGCAGGTAAAATCGCCACCAACGCCGCCGCCTCCTCAATAGACACATCCCGTGCTGACTTGCCAAAATAAAATCTCGCCGCATCCTCAAAACCATAAAGATTTATCCCCAAATAAACCCGATTGAGATAACCCTTCATAATCTCATCTTTACTATATACAGCCTCCAACTTAGTCGCCACAATCATTTCTCGCACCTTCCGTGCAATAGTATTTTCCCTACCCACCTCAGGATATAAACTACGGGCTAACTGCTGAGTAATGGTACTTGCCCCCTGTCTTACCCCACTATCTCCCGTATTAATGAGGATAGCCCGTAAAACCCCCACAGGATCAACCCCAAAATGCCAATAATAGCGAGAATCTTCCGAAGCAATTAACGCCTGTGGTAAATAAGGAGAAAAATCACTTAATCTTTCTAACTCTCGATGGGGGGAAGAAATACGAGGGGCAAGGGGTGTTACCCCATCTTCTCCATAAACCACGGTGGCACCAGTATTACCTTGGGGCATAGGATAAACAGTATATCTTGACCACGCCACCGCCACAACGGCACTGATGAGAATTAAAAAACCCGCCATGGTAAATAATCCGTAGCGAAGAATTAACGATAATTTGGAGGGGGGTTTATCAAAATATAATTCTATGACATCTTCTAACTCTGGAGGCCCTAGGGTGACAGTATCATTATGGTGTAGGGCAATTGATTGGTAACGTTTTTTGCCCAGGTAAATTCCATTGGTGGATTGTAAATCTTTTATCTTAAATCTATTGGTTTTTTTATCTTTTTCAACGGCACAATGAATCTGACTAATGATGGGGTTACGGAGAATAATATCACAACTATTTTTATTTCTACCGATTATATAACGTTCTCCTAATAGTGGATATTCGTGGGTTTTACCACTACTACCATTTTTAAGTATTATTTTGGGAACGATCGCACCTTGTTTTAACTTAGGAAGATTAAATTGGGCTTGGATAGTTTGTAAAACTCCCGTTACCATTTTATCTATTGTTGCAGGGGATGATGATTTTTTACCCATGGTGCCAAATGATAATCATTGATGAAAAAATTGTAGCTACTATTTTAACCTGAGTTCGAGATAAGATTTTTTAGTTAAGGTAGGGAATAGGGAATGGGCAACGGGCAATGGTAAGGTAAATATTTTCAACCATTTCTGGCTATTATTTAAAAATTTGAAAACCGTTGTAAAGTTTTTATCGTCAAGCATGATACTAAACCAGACTAATAATTATAAAATCCGCTTGATCACTTACAAATTAGCAATATTAATATCTTAGTTCAATTTATTGAACGAACTACCATTAGCCGTGTGATTCATTACATGGTGGGACTGGGGTACAATTTATTTACAACGAATTATCCGAACTTGATATAATTATTATCCCAAATTGAGGTTTCATTAAGGTGATAGGAATTAGGAATTAGTTAAAACCCAAAACCTATCCACCCCATTAATTTTTTTGCTCCGATAGTTAACGACGACGACGACGGAAACCACTACTACCGCTACTGCGACGAGTAGGAGTACGACGGGTTGTACTACCGCTGTTACGATTAGTACCAAAACTGCTATTATTTCTTTGTCTGGTAGTGCTGTTAGATGTATTATTATTACGGAGATTACTAGAACCAACTCCAGAACCCGTTGACCTAGTATTATTAAGGTTTGTTCTTTTCACAACCCCTGTTTGACTGTTTCTAATAGTTCCCGTGGTGCGTACCGATTGGCGGTTTTTTTCCACAGGAGGCACAGTATTATGGTTACTACGATAGCTGTCCACCGCTTGACTATAGCTACTGCCATAACCCCCAAAACCCGTTAAAGTTACCCCTGGTTGATATACGGGAGGAACATAATATTGGGGACTAAATAACATATTACCAATGGCTTGTCCTGCTAATGCTCCCGCAAAAGGACTCCAGAAGCTAGATTGTTGTCTGACAATGACGGTTTCTTGTCTGCCCGTGTCTGGGTTGGTGACGGTTTCGGTTTCGTTGTGGATGTATTCAATGCGAAAATCTTCGGTAAGGTGCATCACGGCATCACTACCGTTAATTTCTACGTAGGTTTGTTTACCTGCTTCGATTTCCTCATCGGTTAACCTTGCCATCTGTAAATCGGTAGTCATGAAGTTGGGACGACTACCAGAGGGGGTATTTAATAGCATTAGGTTATATTCCCCATCTACATCGTTAAAAGTGGCTTGTTGGACGGGATATTGACCATTGGGGATATTATTGGTAGCGGTTGGGCTTGTGTTGTTGGTAAAGTTGGTATTGTTACGGCTAGGGTTGTTTGAGCCACAGGCAACGGTAGTAAAACCGAGGGTGATGACTAAACATATAGCGAGTAATTTCTTAAACATTGTAATGTATGGATACTTTTTTATAGTGGTACTAATTCTGGGAAATTGAGAATGGTTTGTTCTTCGGTGAGGATTTCTCCTAGTCGGGCGGGGGAGAAGTGAAGTGCGATCGCACGGTATCCCCCTTTATAATTAAGACTAATGAGAGCTTTTAAACCTTCACTAAGGGCATCATATTCCCCTAAATCAGTTTCAATGTCGGGGGATTCCCCTTCAAAGGCTACCGTAATCATAACAATTAAGTTATCGGTGATGGGCAAGGATAGAAGTTCGTTTTCCTCTACCATGGGAGTAACATCGGGTTGAGAAAGATAGCGGTTAGCTGAATCGGTGAACAATTCTTCTACATAATCCCCGGCTTCACCTTCATTCCAGACTACGTCACCTTCATTGGAAGCACTACGCCAATAGTTTTGATATTGGAGTAAACTTTGGCAAACATTAACCAAACATTCCCCCATCACTTCCAAATCACCATCCGCATCGACGGCACTACGGGCATTTTCATTTAATACCCCCAATAAAGGAGCTATTTCTTCCCCTTGTAAATGGATAAAAATTCGAGAGACAACAAATCTAGTTTTGCCTCTAATTTTATTAAAACGATCGCCTATAGACATGATAATAATTGATAATGGAGAATTGATAATGGATAATTAAATTACCCATTTACCTAACACCTGTACGGACACATCACCTAAAACCCCAAACCTGAAACCTTATTTTCTCACTAATAAAACAGGGCAATTGGCATTGACTCGAATATAATCAGAAAGAGAAGAACCCAGTAAACGATCTAAATCTACCAAACTTTTAGCAATGGAAGGACGACGATCAGGAGAGCCTAATAATAATAAATCAATGTCTTTTTCTTCGGCTAACTGACAGATTTTTTTCCCTGGTTTACCCCCTGTGACGATACAACGGGTACTAATTCCCATTCTTTTAGCTTGGGCAAGGGCAGGGGCAAGGATGGGGTTTTGTTCCATTTCGGTTTTAGATAAATCCACATTGGCATCTAAATCGGGGTTTACCCTCACTAGATATAATTCTGCTTCCCGATAGTCTTTGAGCATATTAATGGTTAACTCAAGGGCATATTGGGCAGCCTCTGATTTATCTAGAGCCAGCATTACCCTTTTTATCCTTCTTACATATATATCATCTTTGACCAAGAGCATGGGGCGATCGCTCAGTTGGAATACATATTGACTAACAGAGTTTTCCAAGAAAGATTCTAACCTTTTTAAACCCCGAGAACCCATTAAAATCAAGTCTGCGTCAATTTCTTGGGCTACCTGACAAACAACGTCTTTCGGTTCACCTTGTCTAAGGATAGTGGCAACCTTACTAGGATCAATTTCTACGTTTTTAACGATGTCTGCCAAAATCTTTCCCCCTTCTTCCCATTTACTTTCGAGGGCATCGGCGCTGGTTTGGGGGGAAACAACGTGTAAGATGGTTAGGTCACAATTTTGAAAAGCAGGAATATCCTGTAAAGTTTTTAACATTTCTTGGGTGTGACCATTTCCCGAATCGGCGTATAAAATTTTCTTTAACATGGCATTTTGTATTTTATGAGCATTTATATTCATTTTTTAAAATACAGTGATTGAGGGCCAGAAAATCTAAAATTTTGTAACAGCCATATTTTTTTTGCTTACATCATCTGGGTGAAAAAATCGATGGTTTCTTGGAGTGCCTTAACAAAAGTATCTATTTCCTCAAAGGTATTGTAAAAATAAAGACTCGCCCTAGCACTGCCAGAAATTTCTAAATATCGATGGAGAGGTTGGGTGCAATGATGCCCCGAACGAATGGCAATCCCTTCGTTATCAAGGAGGGTAGCCAAATCACTAGCATGAATGCCATCCACATTAAAAGCGGCTAAACAAGCCCTTCCTTGACCATCGGGGGTGGGTTGATTACCATATATTTTTAGATGGGGAATTTTATTCAACTTCTCAAATAAATAAGCGGTTAATTGCTCCTCATATTGGTGAATTTTATCCATGCCAATACTACTCAAATAATCCACCGCGGCGCCAAGGGCGATCGCCTCTCCAATGGCAGGAGTACCCGCTTCAAATTTATGGGGTAATTCACCGCAAGTAAAATGATCAAGATATACTTCTCCTATCATCTCTCCTCCCCCCAAAAAAGGAGGCATCTTCAATAATAGTTCTTCTTTACCATATAAAAAGCCAATGCCTGTGGTGGCGCACATTTTATGGCCAGAACCCACTAACCAATCACAATCCATCCCCTGAACGTCAATGGGCATATGGGGAAGACTTTGACAAGCATCAATTAAAACCTTCGCGCCTTGTTGATGGGCAAGATTGATAATTTCTTCTACGGGGTTAATGCAACCGAGGGTATTAGAAACATGAACAATGGATACTAATTTAGTTTTTTCGTTGAGGAAAGTTTTATATTGTTGCAAATTAAATTCTTCGGTGTCCGTTAGTTCTACAAAACGGATTTTTGTGCCTGTTTTTTGGGCGATAATTTGCCATGGCACAATGTTGCTATGATGTTCCATGACACTTAAAATTATTTCGTCATCTTCTTTGAGATTCGCCAAACCCCAAGTATAGGCCACAATGTTAATGGCTTCACTGGCATTACGGGTATAGACAATTTCGTTACGACTACGGGCATTAATAAATTTTGCTACTTTATCCCTTGCCCCTTCGTAATCATCCGTTGCCCTACCGCTAAGACTGTGGGCGCCACGGTGGACGTTAGCATTGTTTAACTCATAGTAATTTTTGAGGGCGTTGATAACGGCGGTGGGTTTTTGGGAGGTAGCCGCATTATCAAAATAAATTAAAGGTTTGCCGTTGATTTCTTGGTGAAGGATGGGAAAATCTTTTCTGAGGTTTGGGGCGATCGCACTTACTTGAGTTACAGTCATAACAGGGTTATATTCTTAGTGTATTAGGAATAGCAATTTCAGGTCAAGAATGATACCCATTTTAACATAATCAGTTGATGGAATTAAGATGGGCAAAACTACCCACCATGTTCGTTTTCTCATCGCCCATTGGTATAGAAGGCTCTTATTATTAAGACTTTTGAGATTGTAAAAGTTTAGTGATACCTTTTTTCTCAATTAAACCTAACAATGTACCATCTTCTTTAACTACCGTTAATTCCGACTCTTTTTGTTGCTCAAGCATTTTGACAACTTCCCATAGGGTTTCGGTATCAATAACGGTTTTCACATCATCATGGGATTTCATTAACTCCTTAATGGTTGTTTCTCCCCAAAGATGGGTGGAAATACCTTTTATATCTTCCACTTCCAACACCCCTACTAAAATATTGTCTTCGTTGGTAACAAGAAACTTACGCCAAGGTTGTTTACCGATGATGTAATTGTTGGCAAATTCTCTTAGGGTGATATTTTCTTTTACAATGGGGCTTTCTTCGGTGATGGCTTCTCCGGCACTAAAGTGATTTAACTTATCTTCTAATCTCGCCGATTGGGCGGCATTTCCTGCGTTTTGAAGTAAAAACCAACCAATTAACACTGTCCAAAAGTTACCAAAAGTAATGACATTCAAAGTACCCAATGCACCAATGATAACCGCCGTCCAACCGAAAAACTGTCCAAAACGTCCTGCAAAAATAACACCTTTTTGGGGATTTCCTGTAATTTTCCAGACGATGGCTTTCAACACATTACCACCATCAAGGGGTAGGCCAGGAATCATGTTAAACAATGCCAAAATTAAGTTAATGTAAGCCAATAAGGATACCACTAACGATAATGCTAAAGGTAGAGTAACGGTGGTTTGAATTGCCGTGAAAATAGCAAATAAAATTATACTGACAAGGGGCCCTGCGATCGCAACGGCGAAGGCTTCCCCAGGGGATTTTGATTCTCTTTCAAGGGATGCTAAACCACCAAAAATAAACAAGGTAATGGATTTAACTTCAATTCCTTGGGAAATGGCCACAAAACTATGCCCCAATTCGTGGGCTAACACTGAGGCAAAAAGCAGTAAAGAAGCGAATAAACCCACCAACCAAGGCACTACTCCCGGAAGTTCGGTAGTAAAGGCTAATTGTCCACCGTAGGTAAGAGTCATTAAACCCAAGATTAAAAACCATGATGGATTAATATAAAAGGGAATTCCGAATAGATTCCCCACTCTGATGTTACCGTTCATATATTGTTTGTCTCCTTATTTAACTGAACATTTTCAATCGCTTTTAAAGATACGATTTTCTGAAATAATTTTAATTATTGCTACTACTATAATATGATACTTCTTACCACAGAAAAAATAAAATTAGAGCGGTAATCACTCTATTTCTGTTCGGTTATTTTTTACTATTTATTTCTAATCCTCAAGTATGTGCTGACTAAATTAACTTCAGTTCGGGATAATGCTTGTCAATCGGGAGAAGGTAACAGGGAACGGGGAACAGGCAATAGTTCTTCACTGTCCATTGTTAATGGTTCACACTTTTACAAGACTATAAATTTTATCTCGAACTCAGATTAAATTAACATTGTTTGTTATAACTTAAAAAAGTTTGTCTATGATAAACAGTTAAACAAAAGCACAGTAATAAGATTAGCAAAAAAGATAGTCTAAAGAATAAATTTAAATTAAATAATAATTATTAATAGCAAACAAAGAACAGTAAATTATCCACAGTTACAATATCTTGATCTCTTAATTTTGCAGGGCTTTTAATTCTATTTCCCACAATGATAAAGCCACCCTTAACCTTTCATCCTCTCCATCTTTCATATCTGCTAAATTTTCAACTAAACCAAGGTAATCCTTTGATGATATACTCTAGGGCAAACGGTAGTAAAAATATCTCATGTTAGCAGTTGCAATACTTGCCGCAGGCAAAGGAACTAGAATGAAATCCAAACTTCCTAAGGTGTTACATCCTTTAGGAAATAAAACTTTAGTGGAAAGGGCGATCGCCTCTTGTGAACTGATAAAACCCGATCGCACCGCCATCATTATCGGCTATGAAGGAGATAAAATAAAAGAAGCCCTCCATCACCTTCAAGAGGTAGAATTTGTTGAACAAAAAGAGCAACTAGGCACAGGACACGCCATTCAACAGTTACTCGAACCCCTCAAAGACTTTTCAGGAGATTTATTGGTTTTAAACGGTGATGTACCCCTATTACGCCCCGAAACAGTTCAAAAATTAATCACCATCCACAAGGAAAATAAAAACCAAGCAACCCTCCTCACTGCTAATTTATCCAATCCTACGGGTTATGGAAGGGTATTTTGCGACAGCACCAATATTGTTAAACAAATTGTAGAACATCGAGACTGTAGTTCTGCCCAAAAACAGAATCCCCGAGTCAATGCGGGGGTATATTGTTTTAACTGGGATGCCCTTAAAGAAGTATTACCGAAACTCAGCACCAATAATGACCAAAAAGAATATTATCTCACCGAGGTAGTGGATTATTTAAACCCCGTCATGGCTTTGGATGTTGATGATTCTTTAGAGATTAATGGTATTAATGATCGTCGTCAATTGGCCGTGGCCTATGATATTTTACAAGCAAGGGTAAAAGAAGCGTGGATGATGGCAGGGGTAACCATGATTGATCCTGATAGCATTACCATTGAAGATACCGTCACCCTTGGCAGTGATGTGATTATCGAACCCCAAACCCATTTAAGGGGTAATACCATCATTGGTTCAGGATGTCACATCGGCCCTGGTAGTTTTATCGAAAATAGTCACCTTGGGGAAGATGTTAAGGTGTTTTATTCCACCATTACCGATAGTCGGGTGGCTTCGGGGGGCAAAATAGGCCCCTATACTCATTTGCGAGGACAGGCAAATATTGGCGAAAATTGTCGGGTAGGAAATTTTGTGGAGGTGAAAAAATCCACCATTGGTAATAAAACGAATGTGGCTCATTTATCTTATATTGGGGACGCTACCCTTGGTAATCAAGTTAATGTAGGCGCTGGTACTATTACCGCTAACTATGATGGAGTTAATAAACATCCTACGGTTATAGGCGATCGCACCAAGACTGGTTCAAATAGTGTCTTTGTTGCCCCCGTTACCATCGGTGAAGATGTTACCATCGGTGCGGGTTCAGTCATTACCCATGATGTACCTGATGGGGCATTGGCGATCGCCCGTCAAAAACAAAAAAATATCGATAATTGGCACTCAAGAAATAATTAGCATTTGATCAGCTTATATTAAATTCGTAAATCAAAATATACTAATTAGAGTGGGGAACAGGGAACGGGGAACAGGCAACAGAAAAAAGATAATAATTGTTTATTGTCAACTGTGGCAAGTGGATGATAGTAAATCTTATATGAAATACTTAAATGTTTGCGACAAATAAAGCCTTTAAAATGACATCCCAGCCGAATTATATTTATAGCAATCTTTTTTATATTTCATATTACAAATCGGATTTGGTATTAATACCCGTAACCTGTAATCTGTACGGACGTGGCACAACTTCTCTAGCACATTAACGACGATTATCCCAAATTGAAGTTAAATCAAGTTCCCCCCCAGTCTTCTAGGGGCTAGGGGAGAGCATATTTTAATGACTTATTCTTCTAATAAATTATCTAACATATCTCGATCACTAGAGTAAATCATCTTATCTTCACTAAGCACTTTTTGACTAGCAAATTGACGGGCATAATTAATTTTAGGTTGTAATTGCTCTCTATTTTCTATCAATAAACCAGCCCTCTCTTGCCTATTATCATTACGTTTTTCGATTTTAGCATTGCGATTTTGAATCCAAAAATAACGAACTAAAGGCACTGTTAAATAAGCCACAGAATAACTGACAAGAATAGGATAAATAAAACGCACAAAATCCACAAAGGAAACTAAATCGGGGGATAAAGTAGATATATCTTGCTTAGTAAGGGAAGAAAAAACCAATACCAAGATAAAATAAACCGCCCCTAAACCAAATGCCATGATTTTTTGTGAACTGGTGGCAATGCTAAACCGCCATTTATTTTCCTCCAAATAAGGAGCAATAGAGCTTTTTTCTTTTACCTTTGCCTTAACCTGTAGTTCAGGGAAATAGTAAATAATGTCCCCCGTTTCTGACACCTCAGGATAACCATTAAAACGGGTTAACACAGGTAACATATAATCTTCGTCCCTTTCATTTCATTATAGATGTTAATGTTATCGAGATAAGGGGCAATTTGTTCGGCTATGACTGCACCTTGATTGTTTTGAATTACCCCCGCAATTTCCTGCCATCTTCTTTCCTCCAGATTGGGGTTAGGATTACCGTCACCGAATAAGAATGAATAAATACTTTCAAGGAAATTTAACTCACTCTCTTGTTTAGATTGTTGAGATATATTACCCTGATAAGACTGTTGATAATAGTAATTATTGCGGTGGTAACGGGGGCTAAAAATAGAGAAAGGATTAGGCATCAGCCAAAAATTTGGCACAAACATCATTCCTCCTCCTCCCCGAGAATCATTACCACGGTTATCATTATCACCCCTTGAAGCAGAAAGTCCGATCACAATAAGGGCGATCGCAACGGCTAAAATTACAATAGACGCAATCAACAAAATACCAAAAGAAATACGTATCAAATAAAAAATCACTTCCCATGCCTTAGAAAGCCATTGTTTAACTCTTAACTTCCAGTAACGATTACGCAAAATAGCCCGAAAATCATTGGGGAAAGCATAAACCATATCCCCCGTTTCCGCTACTTGTAAATGTCCTCCCGCTTCCGATGCCAAGGCCAACAACTCCCGTTGGGCAAAAGCAACATCTAAACCACTCTCCGAAGCGACATCACCCACCGTGACACGATAATCTAATTTTTCCACAGATTTCATAATGGCGGGATTGGGGTTCATATTTTGTCTCCTAATAACTTGATCTTCTTTTCTCAGTATAACTACAAGGCCTTTTTTCAGTTCTTATCCCTCAACCTCAAAGACTCATAATCCATAAAAATCAATAGATCAATTGCTAATTTCCACACCGTCAACAGTTCGGGAGAATAGTGAGAAAAATGTTAAGATCTTGTTACAATGACTAACAACCCCAGATACTAAATAAAATAGTACGGATCTCATGACTCAAACTACTTCCCCCCAAAACCCATTAAATAAAGAAGAAACGATAATTGATGTCCAGTCAGAAATTGTAGCTTCCCCCAAACAACATCAAGAAAACTTGGGCCCGATTACAGACATTAGCCCAGAAGATTGGGAATACAATCCAGATACTATCATTAAATATTATCGGGGCAAACCTTTCCAAGTATTAGCAAGATTAATCAATATTTCCTTTCCCTTCGCCTCCTTTATGTTAACTAACTGGTGGCATTCCCTCTGGGGTACATCAAAAAAACATCAAAAAAAACAAGCAGAAAAACTCAGAAAGATTTTAACCAAACTAGGTCCTGCCTACATCAAAATTGGTCAAGCCCTTTCCACCCGCCCCGACTTAGTTTCCCCTGCATATTTAGAAGAATTAACCAGCTTACAAGATCAAC